>JBDTAG010000135.1:0-3394 GCA_039924745.1 Rhodoferax sp. | reverse complement strand
GTTCAAACGCCTGCACGGCGTATTGGTCATAGGCGGTGATGAACACAATCTCACAGCCCGGCCAGCCGTCGGCCTCGTCAAAGGTCGGCAGTTGGGCGATTTGGCGTGCTGCATCCACGCCGGTCAGTACCGGCATGCGAATGTCCAAGAACACGATGTCCGGGTGAAATTGTTCGGTCAGGGCGACCGCCTCTTGGCCGTTCTTGGCTTCGGCCACGATCTCCAGCTCGGGCCACACCTCCAGCAGGCGAGCACGCAGTTGTTCGCGCATCAGGCGTTCGTCATCGGCAATCAGTGCGCGTGTCATGTTCAACCTCCGTCAAATATTTTGTTAAGCCTCGGCGCGCAACACATAGGGCACCGTGATGGTGACCGTTGTGCCGCCTCCGGCTGTCTCGGTCACCGATAAACTGGCCTTGCCGCCGTACAACAGCGCCAAGCGTTCCCGGATGTTACTCAACCCGATGCCGGTTCCCGCCGTATCGGCGACGCCGAATCCCAGCCCCGTGTCGGCCACGGTCACCGCCAGCTTGCCGTGCACGATTTCCGCGCTGACCGTCAGTTGGCCGCCTTCGGCCTTGGGTTCCAGTCCGTGCTTGATCGCGTTTTCCACCAGGCTTTGCAGCATCATGGGGGGAAACTCGGCCGACAACAGGCCGTCACTGACGCGCACTTCCGTTTGCAGGCGCTCTTCCATGCGCACTTTCAAGATTTCAAGGTAGGGGCGGATCACCGCCAGCTCTTTGCCCAAATCGCGTGTGCCCTGGGCATTGGCTTCGCGCATGGTGGGCATGCTGGCCCGCAGCAGTGCGATCAAGTTTTTCTGCATGATGCTGGCGCGCGGTGGATCGGTCTCTATCAAATGGTCAATGCTGGCCAAGGTGTTGAACAAGAAGTGCGGCTCCACCTGCGCTTGCATGGCGGCCATGCGGGCCTCAATGATTTGGCGCTTCAGCGACTCGGACTCGGCGACCTCGGTGGCCTGTGCGGCCTTGGCCTCCGCCTGCACCTTACCTTTGTAGGTAATCTTCAAAATTCCGGACAGCAGGATGAACCACAAGGTCAACGGCATCAGGGATTCGCCGTAGGTGTGGATTCGGGTACTGGAACGCCAGGCGTCTGCCATCTCACGCGCCGTATCTCTGGCATCCTCTGCAATGCTTCTGGCATCCTCGGCCGCTTGCTTAGCGTCCTGGCTGGACTCTTCCATGCTCTCACGGAAACCATTCTTGGCTTGTTCGATAGCTTCTCGCACCGTGTCGCTGTTTGCGCCAGGGGGCAATGTGATGTGGATCTCTGGCGATGTTGCGGCCGCGCGGACCTCATCAGCGTTCACCGCAGAAGCGGGCTGCGCTGGAGGTACCGAGGAGGCCGCTGACGCTGGCGACGCTGGAATCGCAGTGACGAGCACACCCCGTTTATTGACCACAATATCAATCCCGTCCCTGTTGGTATGTGAAGACTTATCCTTCTGCGCCGGGGCCTGAACCTTAGGCGGCTGTGGCGGCTGCGCCGGCTTGGGCAATTCATGCCCGGGCCTGACCTCGATATAGGTCCAGCTGAACGGCGGCGAGTCATGCAGGATGCCCATGCCGATGAGTAGCACCAAGGCGGACGCAAAAAAACGCTTCCACGTGATGCTGACCAGCCAATTGCCGTAGCGGTGGTAAGCAGCTACTGCGACCTGGGTAAAGCGGGCCCAAGCATGTGCAAGGGGTTGGAGTGGGTCGGATTGGTTCATGGCAGATGCAGTCGCTGGGATACTGTGAATGCCTAGACTGTACCCACGACGATCCCATGGGCGCCAGCGCTGGGCGACACACTGCCCATTGCGTCGGACAGACTGCAAGACCCGGTGACAGTCCGGTAACCCGCAGGGCGATAGACATTCCCACACGGGGTCGGGCAGAAACAGGCTTTGCGCAAGGCAGGTTTATCATCGTGGCATGTCCAGCCCTCTCGATCTGGCACAAATCCGCTTTGACAACGCACTGGCATTGTTCGATGAATTTGTGCGCAACACCATCAAACACCCCGACGCCGCCACCCTCAGAGGGCTAGAGGGGCGATTCGCAGAAAAGGTGCAAATACAACCCAGCTACTGGAGCCAGATCAAAGGCCGCTCACGCCAAATTGGTGAGCGCCTGGCACGCCAGTTTGAGTTGTTGTGCCATAAGCCCCATGGCTGGATGGACCAGGCGCATACACCTGGCGCCAGTGTCTCCAAACCCGACGCAGCGCCCGCAACCAGCAGCGACAGCCCTATCCCACAGGACGACGACGAACGTTTTATCGTGGGTCTGGTATTGACCTATTACCGGCGCCACCCTCAGCGGGCGCGCACCCGCTTGCTCGACCTGTTGGGCGAAGTATTGACACCTTCGGGCAGCGTGCCAAAGCCAGCGGCAACGCCAGCGCAAAAGCCTGTCGGCACTGCGACCAAGGCGCCCTCTGCAAGCACCGATGTTCACGCGTTGTGGTTGCGGTCTCAATTGGGTGTTGCACCTCTGCGACAGAAAAAGTAGCGTCTTTATCATTTTGATAAATGTTGTTTGCTCAAGATAATGTTTCGTTTATCATTTGATCAAGTTTGTAGCTGCCGCCAAAATTTTTCACAAACGCTGCTGCAAGTCCGATCAACCCCTCACCCGTTATCCATGGCCCTGTTTTCGTTGGAAATTGCTTGTCTCAGCCCGCGCTTGGCGCAGCTATGGCTCAAGCCATTGGACCGTGTTGTCTCAGGTGGAAGTAACCGTCGCGCCCTGCCTGGGGCGTCTGTGGTCTGAGCCTATTTTTCGCGTGTGACGCACGCGTTGAGCCTCCACAGCAGCCCGGGTGCGAAAGCAGTCCGGGCTTTTTTTATGCCTCGTTTTTTTCAATTAACTCCGCAAACCGAAGGAATCATCTATGTCCCATTTCACCGTACTGCCCACCCATCCGTGCCTGCAAGCGCCCAAGCGAAGCCGCCGCTTTGCAATCAGCCATTCAAGGCCGCCCACTTGTTATTAGTTCAATCCGGCGACCGCACCAGAGGCGGCGCCCCAGTCAGGAGATACCACCATGGTAGGAAGTTTTCACACACGGGCCTTGGCGCACTACGCACCACGCAATTCGTCTTTTCGCCGCCTGTTGGCTGGCGTGTTGCGGACAGCAAGCTATAGCTTGGCGCAGTTGTCACGCAGCCTCAGCGCCACCGCACGGGCCAGCGAGCGCACCCCTGGCGATATGGTTTATGAGTTTTATGCTGAGGCCGGGGCACCAGAAGGTGCTTTGTATGTGGACGGCAAGTTAATCGGCTATGTGCCGGGCGTGACGCGGTTGTAAAAACACAGTCCTACAATCGCGGGTTCGCGCCCTACCCCGGCGCCAACACCCTTCCCACAAGGAACCGCGA
>JBDTAG010000134.1:0-2892 GCA_039924745.1 Rhodoferax sp. | reverse complement strand
GGTTACCGTGCGGCGCTTGATACGGCCCCTGTCTCAACTGGAGGTCGCCAGCAGGCAGGTGGCTTTGGGAAATTTTGGCCTGAAGTTGCCAGAGAACCGCCAGGACGAATTTGGTGATGTGTCTCGTGCTTTCAACCGAATGACCAGCGCACTGGAGCGCCAGACCGACGCACTGCAGCAGGCCAAAAATGTTGCTGAAGCAGCAATGCATGCCAAATCTGATTTTCTCGCGACCATGAGCCATGAAATTCGGACGCCCATGAACGGAATATTGGGCATGCTCAAACTCTTGCAGCACACTGAATTGACCGGGCGCCAAGCGGGCTATGCGCGCAATGCGGAAGGCGCTACGCAATCGCTGCTGGGCATCATCAACGACCTGTTGGATTTCTCCAAGGTGGAGGCCGGCAAGCTAGAGCTGGACAACGCGCGCTTCGCGTTAGGCGATCTCATGCGTGAACTCTCTGTAATGCTGTCTGCAAACGGTGAGAAAAAGGCCTTGGAAGTGCTTGTTTCAGTCGCTGCGGACGTACCGACGTCCTTGATCGGCGATGCGCTGCGTTTGCGCCAAGTCATGCTGAATTTGGCCGGCAACGCAATCAAATTTACGGAGCACGGTGAGGTGGTCATTGCGGTTCGCGCATTGGCGCGTGACACCAAACATGTTGACCTGGAATTTTCTGTCAGCGACACCGGCATTGGTATCGCGCAAGATAAGTTGGCCTATATCTTTGAAGGCTTTAGCCAGGCAGAGTCCTCTACGACACGGCGCTTTGGTGGGACCGGCCTTGGTCTCGCTATCAGCAAACGGCTTGTTGCACTGATGGGTGGAAATCTGCAAGTTGAAAGTACGCAAGGACAGGGAAGCCGGTTTTTCTTTCAGCTGAATATGGCGCTGGCGCCTGAACCCACTTCGGTGCTTCCCCGCAGTGCGCCCTTACAGGCGATGCGTGTTTTGGTTATCGACGACTACCCGACGGCGCGTGAAGTCATGGCGAACATGGTCGGATCGTTGGGTTGGGCCTGCACGTGCGTCGACAGTGGTGAGGCCGCTCTGGAGTTACTGCAGCAGCCACTAGCCGAAAACTTTCAACTGATCGTTGTCGATTGGCGTATGCCTGGTATTGATGGCTGGGAGACCACACGGCGTATCCGCCGACTACCGCACGCAGGCCCTGTTCCGCTTGTGTTGATGGCCACAGCTGCGGGTAAAGAATATTTGGCCCAAAGGTCTCCCCGCGAGTTGGAACTGCTCAACGGCACTTTGGTCAAACCCATCACCGCGACCATGCTGTACGACGCAGTGGCCGACGCAGTGGCCGACGCGATGGCACAGCGCGACCAGTTGCCAGGTCTGCCGGCAACACAGTTGGGTGGTATGCCACTGGCGAACCTGCGCTTGTTGGTGGTGGAGGACAACGTGTTGAACCAGCAAGTGGCACGGGAGTTGCTGGAATGCAGTGGGGCACAGGTCGCCATCGCGGGCGGTGGCCTGGCTGGTGTAGCGCAGGCCTTGGCGGCTATACCGCCGTTTGATGCTATCTTGATGGACCTCCAAATGCCCGATATCGACGGTTTTGAGGCAACACGCCGTATCCATTCGCAAAGCCGATTGCGTACCACGCCCATCATTGCGATGACCGCTAACGCCATGGAATCTGACAAGGCGGCCTGCAGGGCTGCCGGAATGTGTGACCATGTCAGCAAGCCGGTCGATCTGGAACAGTTGATTGCGGCCATTCTTCGCCACTTGGGCAACCAGACCGCCAGCCCGATAACGACGCATCTGGCCCATACCGTGCCTGCCGCAAAAAGTGTTTCCGTCGTCGATAGCGCCACTGCCATCGTGCGGTTGGGTGGCAGTCGTGATTTTTACCAAACCATCGTCAAGGTCTTTTTGCATGACGCTGTAGCGCAATCCACGGAACTGCTGAACTGTTTTGCAACGGCTGACTATTCAACTGCGCTGCGCAACGCCCATACCCTCAAAGGGCTGGCGGCGACCGTCGGGGCCAATACTCTGGCTGCAGCTGCATCAAACACTGAGGCAATGCTGAAACGACTCACAACAAATGGCGCTGAGCCCGCTGCGCTTGAAATGGTCGCTGTTTCGTTGACACAACTTCAAAGCGAGATGTCGTTGGCGCTGGACTTTCTAAATGTCTACGTTTCGGAGCCATGACAATAGCAATTGTTATTTTTGAACGCGTATATGCCACAGCAACACCTTGAATCAAAATTACCAACACTGCTGGTGGTCGATGATCAGCCACTCAATAACCAGATACTGGTCCATATTTTCGGCACCGACCACACCGTCTTGACTGCAACCAGCGGTGCTCAGGCGCTGGCGGTGTGTGCGGATCAGTTGCCCGATTTGATTTTGCTTGACGTCATGATGCCGGATATGGATGGCCATGAAGTATGCCGCCGTCTCAAGGACGATCCGCGCACGCGCGACATTCCGATTATTTTTATTACCGTACAAAGCGACCCCGACGAAGAGGCTGCCGGGTTACAACTGGGTGCAGTTGATTTCATACCTCGACCTGTTAACGCCGCTGTAGTGCGTGCGCGGGTTCAGACGCATTTGAAACTGCATAAAGCACTGCATACGGTATGGGAGCTGGCGTTTCACGACGCCTTGACGGGCTTGCCCAACCGCCGTCTGCTCAACGACCGTCTGGGCCAAGCAATGGCCAACAGCCAGCGCAGCGCACACTACGGCGCGGTGATGTTTTTGGATCTTGATAACTTCAAGCCGCTCAATGACGTCCATGGTCATGAAGTGGGTGATGTGCTGCTGGCCGAAGTGGCTAGCCGGTTTCGGCGCTGCTTACGCGAAGTCGACACGGTCGCACGGTTTGGAGGGGATGAGTTTGTGGTGCTATT
>JBDTAG010000133.1:0-5393 GCA_039924745.1 Rhodoferax sp. | reverse complement strand
CTGGACGGGAGACCCGGCGCTGAACTCGCAAACCTTTGAATGGGACATCGCCTGTGACGGTGAGCAATGGCGCCATTCGCACAACATCACTCACCACACCTACACCAATATTTTGGGCAGGGACCGCGATCTGGGCTATTCGCTGTTGCGCATGACGGACGAGCAGAAGTGGAAACCGCGCCATTGGTTCCAGCCTTTTGCCAACCTGATGCTGGCCATGGGCTTTCAATATGGCGTCGGTTCGCACGACCTGGAGATTGGTCGCTACAAACACGGTGCCATGCCCAAAGCCGAATTCAAAGCACGACTGGACCGTTTTTTGACCAAAGTCGGCAAGGTCTGGTTCAAGGATTATCTGTTGTTCCCCGCGCTGGCCCTGTGGAGCGCACCGCGCGTGCTGGCGGGGAACTTTTGCGCCAACCTGATCCGCAATTTGTGGACCTACCTGATCATTTTCTGCGGCCACTTTACCGAGGGCGTGGCGATCTACCGTGAGGAAGACACGCGCAATGAGACGCGGGGCGACTGGTATATCCGCCAACTCTCGGGCTCCAGCAACCTCACGGGCGGCAGGTTCTTCCACATCATGAGCGGCCGCTTGAGCCACCAGATCGAACACCATCTGTTCCCAGACATGCCCGCACATCGCTACCCGGAAGTAGCAACGCAGATCCAGGCGCTGTGCCTCAAATATGGTTTGTTCTACAACACGGGCAGCCTGTTCAAGCAGTATTTGACCGTCATGAAGCGGATTTTGACCTACACGCTGCCGCCCAAACGCCTGCCGGTTTGATGCGGTGCAGCATTCGGTTAGGCAGAACGCTCTACGTTAAATGACCAATTGGTCGGTACCATCGCGCCCCAAAGGAGTTTACCTCTCATGAACGATTCGTATCTTGGCTTTGCCAACTCAACTTTGGGCTCACGCATTGCATCAATGCTAGGTCTGCCACAACCCTTGCCCTTGGAGCGCTTCAAGCCCGGCCAGCCTGTCATCAAAGGCGGCGTGCTGATCGGCGGCGGCGGCACCCCCCAATTGCTCAACGCATTGGTAGCGGCTTTCAAGTCGATGGGCGCGCAAACTGTGGCGCACAAGAGCTTGCCGCAATGGATGGGCTTGGCCAATGAAGCCGGGATGATGACCGGGCGTTGGGGCGTAGCCGACCAGCCCGGTGAAAAGGTCAAGGCCTTGGTGTTTGACGCCACCGGTCTGACCGACAGCACAGAGTCCGACACCCTCTACAACTTCTTCCACGACGCAGCGCGCTCCGTGTTGCCCTGTGGCCGTGTCGTTGTGCTGGGCCGCCCGCCCGAAGCCTGTGCCACGCCGCGCCAAGCCACGATCCAGCGCGCGCTGGAAGGTCTGACCCGTTCGTTGGCCAAGGAACTCAAGCGTGCCATCACCGTGCAACTGGTTTACGTGGCCGAAGGTGCCGAAGACCAGTTGGAAAGTACGCTGCGTTTCTTGTTGTCACCCCGCTCGGCTTATGTGTCGGCCCAGGTAGTGCGCTTAACGGTGCCCAGTGTTGCTGCCAACGCCGCCATCGACTGGGCTCAACCCCTGGCTGGCAAGAAGATTCTGGTGACCGGCGCATCGCGCGGCATCGGCGAGGCGATTGCCGAAGTCATGGCACGTGACGGCGCACAGGTCATTTGCCTGGATGTGCCACAAGCCCAGGAAGGTTTGAATGCAGTTGCAGAGCGCTTGGGTGCCAAAGCTCTGGCGCTGGACATTGGCTCAATGGAAGCGCCTCAGGCACTGGTGGATGCAGCACTGGCCGATGGCGGTTGGGATGTGGTCGTGCACAACGCCGGCATCACCCGCGACAAGACCATTGCCAACATGAAAGACCACCTGTGGCAGTCCGTGGTGAATGTCAACCTGTCTACCCAAGAGCGCATCAATGACGCGCTGGTGGCGGCGGGTGCGTTGAAGGCTGGCGCGCGCATTGTGTGCGTGTCGTCCATCTCTGGCATTGCCGGTAACCTCGGCCAGACCAACTACGCGTTGTCCAAAGCCGGTGTCATCGGCATGGTGCAAAGCATGGCGCCGGTGCTAGCAGAGAAGGGCATCACCATCAACGCCGTGGCACCCGGTTTCATCGAAACCCAGATGACGGCCGCCGTGCCGTTTGCGATCCGCGAAGCCGGTCGCCGCATGAACTCCATGGGGCAGGGCGGTCAACCGGTGGACGTGGCCGAAGCGATTGCCTGGTTTGCGTCGCCAGCTTCCGGTGGTTTGACCGGCAACGTGGTGCGTGTTTGCGGCCAAAGTTTGATTGGAGCCTGAGTATGAAAGCCCAAGAAATCACCGGTTCTCCCAGCCTGGCTGCTACCTTTTTCCGTGCATTGGGCACAGGTGGCAAACGCCCCGGCTTGGTCAAGTCGTTGCCCAAAGTTGAGCTGGCCATCCCCAGCGTCACACTGGATGCGCAGCATATTGCGCGTTATGCCGCACTGTGCGGGTTCAGTGCGTCGCAAGGTGTGCCGCTGATCTACCCGCAGATGCTGACCTTCCCCCTGGTGACGGCCTATATGTGTTCGCCCGAATGTCCGTGGCCCGCCATGGGCACGGTGCACCTAGCCAACAGCATTGAGCAATACAAATCGCTGCGTGCCGGAGACACGGTGCGCGTGGAGATGGCAACGGGCGAATTATTCACCCACGAAAAAGGCCAGGGCTTCACTCTGGAGCTGCGCATATTACGCGATGGTGAGTTGGTGTGGAGCGCCACCCAAAGCCTGCTGCGCGTGGGTGTCAAGGAGACATTTGGCCAACCCTTCACCAGCCAGTTGGCGCTGGACACGTCCTTGTCTTGCCAGACCGAATTCACGGCGCCAGCTGATATTGGTCGCCGCTACGGCGCAGTGTCGGGCGACCGCAACCCCATTCACCTGACTGCACTTACGGCCAAACTGTTTGGTTTCAAACGCGCCATCGCGCACGGCATGTGGACCAAGGCCCGCGCGCTGTCGTACTTGCTGCCTGCGGACCCGCTGGAGCGGGCATCCGTCACCGTGGAATTCAAAACACCGTTGCTGCTGCCCGGCCGCGCTGCACTGTGGACCGAGCGCTCCGACCACGGTGCGCAATTTGAAGTGCGAGACAAAAAGGGCGTGCGCCCTCATCTGCGCGGCCAACTTAGCTACTAAAAGCGTAGCAAACGTCTAAAACAAGGAACACCCCATGACAACCAAACCATCCGTTCGTCGCGTCGCCATTCTGGGCGGCAACCGCATTCCCTTCGCCCGCTCCAACACCGTTTATTCGCAAGCCTCCAACCAGGAAATGCTGACCGCCACGCTGCAAGGCCTGGTGGACCGTTTCAACCTGCACGGCGAGCGCATGGGCGACGTGGTGGCTGGTGCGGTGATGAAACATTCGCGTGATTTCAACCTGGTGCGCGAGTCCGTGCTGTCCACTACGTTGGCTCGTGAAACCCCGGCCTTTGACATCCAGCAAGCCTGCGGCACCGGTTTGGAAGCGGCCATGATCGTGGCTAACAAGATTGCGCTCGGCCATATCGACAGTGGCATTGCGGGCGGTGTGGACACCACATCGGACGCGCCGATTGCCGTGAACGAAAAGCTGCGCAAAATTTTGCTGGACCTGTCCCGCGCCAAGACTGGCGCACAGCGTTTGGCCATTGCCGCGCGCTTTCGCCCCGCCATGTTGCTCAAGCCCGCCTTGCCTCGCAACGGCGAGCCGCGCACCGGTTTCTCCATGGGCGAGCACGCCGAGATCATGGCGCGCGAATGGGCCATCCCCCGTGAAGCGCAAGACGAGCTGGCATTGAAGAGCCACCAGAACCTAGCCAAGGCCTATGAACAAGGTTTCTTCACGGACCTGATGACACCGTTCAAAGGTGTGACGAAAGACAACAACCTGCGCGCCGATCTCACCATCGAAAAGCTGCGCTCGCTAAAGCCGGTGTTCGACAAGAAGGTTGCACCCGGCCAAGGTACGTTGACCGCTGGCAATTCGACCCCGCTGACCGATGGCGCATCTGCCGTATTGTTGGCCAGCGAAGAGTGGGCCGCCGAGCGCAAGCTGCTGGTGCAGGCCTAAATCACCTTCAGCGAAGTAGCTGCGGTGGACTTCTTTGATAAAAAAGAAGGTCTGTTGATGGCTCCAGCCTACGCCGTGCCCCGCATGCTGGCCCGCGCTGGCCTCACGCTGCAAGACTTTGACTACTACGAAATCCACGAAGCCTTTGCCGCCCAGGTGCTGTGCACGCTGGCAGCCTGGCAAGACAAGGTGTTCTGCAAACAACAGTTGGGCTTGGACAAGCCACTGGGCAAGATCGACATGAAGAAGCTCAACGTGAACGGCAGCTCGCTGGCAGCAGGTCATCCTTTTGCCGCAACCGGTGGCCGCATCGTGGCCACGCTGGCCAAGATGCTGGAGCAAAAGGGCTCAGGCCGCGGTTTGATCTCCATCTGCGCGGCAGGTGGCCAAGGCGTCGTCGCCATCATTGAAAGATAAGTTAAATGTTGCAATACAAAGCCCCCCTGCGCGACATGCGCTTCCTGATCAATGAAGTTTTGGATTACCCCCAGCACTACAGCACGCTGTCCAACGGCGCGGACGCCACCCCGGAGATGGTTGACGCCATTTTGGAAGGCGCGGCCACGCTGTGCGAAGAGGTTCTGGCACCGTTGAACGCATCGGGCGACCGCGAAGGTTGCCAACTGAACGACGGCGTGGTGACCACACCCAAGGGTTTCAAAGCCGCCTACGCCGAGTTTGTGGCCGGTGGCTGGCAGGGCCTGTCATTCCCCGTGGAATATGGCGGCCAGGGCATGCCCATGTCGCTGAGCCTGTTGAAGTCTGAAATGATGGGCGCGGCCAACTGGTCGTTCAACATGTACCCGGGTCTGAGCATTGGCTGCATCAACACGCTGTTGCAATACGGCACCGATACCATTAAGTCGGCCTACCTGCCGCGCCTAGTGGCGGGTGAGTGGACCGGCACCATGTGCCTGACCGAGCCGCAGTGCGGTACCGACTTGGCCCAGGTCAAAACCCGTGCCGAGCCAAAGGCCGACGGCACGTACGCGCTGACCGGCACCAAGATTTTTATCTCGTCGGGTGACCATGACTTGACGGACAACATCGTCCATATCGTGCTGGCACGCTTGCCCGGCGCGCCTGCAGGCACGCGTGGCATTTCGCTGTTCGTCGTGCCGAAGTTTGTCGTGGGCGCAGACGGTAGCGTGGGCGAGCGCAACGGCGTCAACACCGGCTCGCTAGAACACAAGATGGGTATTAGCGCCAACGCCACTGCCGTGCTGAACTTTGACGGCGCCATTGGCACCTTGATTGGCGAGCCCAACAAGGGATTGGAAGCCATGTTCACCTTCATGAACACCGCGCGCATCGGCACCGCGAT
>JBDTAG010000132.1:0-3458 GCA_039924745.1 Rhodoferax sp. | reverse complement strand
AATTGGGCCAATCCTCAGCTTACAGAAGCCCAACTGGTCTACGCGGCCAACGATGCCTACGCAGCATTCAGGGTTTTCGAGGCGTTGAAATTGGATTGACCCTGCAGGGCCGCACAATAGGCGCATGATCCCTTTTTCTGTACTCGACCTCTCCCCCATCACCGAAGGCAGCGACGCTGCCCAGTCATTCCGCAATACTCTGGATCTGGCGCAGCACGCCGAGCGCTTGGGTTTCAACCGCTACTGGCTGGCCGAACACCATGGCATGCCCGGCATTGCCAGTGCAGCGACTGCGGTACTCATAGGCCATGTGGCTGGCGGCACACGCACCATACGTGTCGGCGCGGGCGGCATCATGCTGCCCAACCATTCGCCCTTGGTCATTGCCGAACAATTTGGCACCCTGGAGTCGTTGTATCCCGGTCGCATAGATTTAGGCCTTGGCCGCGCACCGGGCTCGGACCAAGTGACGGCCCGAGCGCTGAGGCGTAATCTGTCGTCGGATTCCGATGCGTTTCCACAGGACGTAGCGGAGCTGATGGATTTCATGTCCGACCAGCCGGTGCAAAAAGTGCGTGCGGTTCCGGGGGTTGGGCTCAAGGTCCCGGTTTGGATATTAGGGTCTAGCCTTTTTGGCGCGCAATTGGCGGCCATGATGGGTTTGCCGTACGCCTTTGCTTCGCACTTTGCGCCGGCACAGATGATGGATGCCATAGACATCTATCGCGCACGCTTCAAACCATCGGCCCAACTTGCTAAGCCCTATGTCATGCTGGGCTTCAATGTTTTTGCAGCGGATACCGACGCAGAGGCACACATTTTGGCGACCTCCATGCAACAAGCTTTCGTCAATCTGCGCAGCGGTCACCCCGCCCGCTTGCCACCCCCCAAACCCGGTTACGCAGAGCAGGTTGGCCCGGCAGAACAAGCATTGCTGCGCAGCGTGTTGTCATGCACCACCATTGGGTCACCTGACACCATTCGCAAAGGATCGCAAGATTTTGTGGCGCGCACCGGTGCCGATGAGCTGATGATCACGTCGCAAATGTTTGACCACACGGCACGCAAGCATTCCTACGCGCTCACAGCAGCCGCCATGCGAGGCTAGCCCTGCTATTTGGCAACTATGGGCTGCTTAGCCTCTATGGAATGTCAGCACGTTGCTCCTGGCAGGTCTTCGTAGTAATGGAACGTGTGGCAGCTGCTGGCCCAATGGGCATTGGTCGTGGTGCGTGCGCCTAGACCCACCACACGGCGCCCTGTTGCCTTGATTTTTTGCGCCAACGGCATGAAGTCGCTGTCGCCGCTGACGATGACGACTGTGCCAATATGTTCAAAGCGCGCTAGATCTTCCATTGCATCCAGGCTCAGGCGAATATCAGCGCCATTCTTGGCAGCACCACCGGGTGGAAACAACTGGATCAGTTCCATCGCATGGTGCAGCAACGCGTCGCGGTAGCGGCCAAAGTATTGCCAGTTGCAATAGGCACGGTTAATGGCAACTGGCCCTATGGACGCCGCCAACGCAATCACGGCCTGAACATTGACCAGTGGCTCTTGCACCCTGAAACGGTTGTCCTGTTTGCCATATGCGCCCTCTTGGCGGGCTTCACACAAGGCAGCGTGCAGGTTTTCAAAATCCCAATACAAGGATACGGAAGCTGGGTGGGTACTGTCCATTGGGTAAATCGTGTCTGACATCTAAAAGCGTGCATCGTACCCGCTGAAAGACAGGCTAATTAGCCACCTGCCCGCTTGACGGTATGACCCTGTGCCTTCAGGATTTGCATAACGCGTTCGATATGGTCTCCTTGGACCTCAATCACGCCGTCTTTAACCGTACCACCGGTACCGCATGCCGCTTTAAGTTGCTTGCCAAGATCGGCAAGCGCGGCAGCGTCCACCAACACACCTTTCACCAAGGTCACCGCCTTGCCGCCGCGTCCTTTCGTCTCGCGTGAGACGCGCACGACGCCGTCACCTGTGGGCGCGGCCGGTTGTTTGCATATGCATTGCGCAACCGGTTGGCGGCAGTCCGGGCACATACGCCCGCTGTCAGTGGAGTAGACCAAACCGCCCAAAGCGGCCAAGCCGGATGCCTTGTTTTTCAGAAGGATTCCCAATCGTCATCGCCGCCAGCGGGCGTTACTTTGGTGCTGATTTTAGGGGCTGGCTTTACGGCTTTGGACGCGCCACGTTGGGCCGCAGACCCTGCCGCACCTACGGTCCGACGCTCAGCGCCTTTAAATGCAGGATTCTGGATTGCGGACCGGACAGAGGCGACCGGCAAAGTGGTTCCCATTTCGCCGTCACTTAAGCGAAATGCTGCCACCACGTGGACCAAGTCTTGGGCCTGGGATTTGAGCCCGCTGGCAGCGGCGGCCATTTGCTCGACCAAAGCGGCGTTCTGCTGCGTGGCCTGGTCCATATGCGTCACGGCCTCACCGACCTGGGATACCCCCAGCGCCTGTTCGTTACTGGCCGCACTGATCTCACCGACGATGTCTGTAACCCGCTTGATGCTGCTGACCACCTCGGTCATGGTGACGCCGGCCTGGTCGACCAATGTGGTGCCGCGTTCCACCCGCTCGACACTGGCACCAATCAGGCTCTTGATTTCTTTTGCGGCTTCGGCGCTGCGACCCGCCAAACTGCGCACTTCAGACGCTACAACGGCAAAACCACGCCCCTGCTCTCCCGCCCGTGCCGCTTCCACCGCAGCATTCAGGGCCAGGATGTTGGTCTGGAAAGCAATGCCATCAATGACACTGATGATGTCAGAAATTTTGCGCGATGAATCGTTGATGCCTTTCATCGTCTCCACCACTTCGGCCACAACCTCTCCGCCTCGAATGGCCACAGTGGATGCATTCATCGCCAACTGGTGGGCTTGGCGTGCGTTGTCCGCGTTTTGGCGCACGGTCGAGCCCAACTCTTCCATGGACGCTGCCGTTTGTTCCAACGCGCTGGCTTGTTGTTCGGTGCGTGAAGATAAATCATGGTTGCCTTGCGCAATCTCTGAACTTGCTGCGGCAACCCCTTCCGAGCCCTGACGAACATTGGTCACCACCTTGGCCAAGGCCAGACGCATGGACTCCAGCGCATGCAGCAACTGGGCCGGTTCGTCACTGCCACTCGGGTTCAGTTTATGGGTCAAATTGCCATCGGCGAACGCTTTGGCCGCACCAACCGCAAACTGGATGGGCTTGGTGATAAGGCGAATGATCAGCACCGCCATGACGGCTGCAAGGGCAACTGTCAAACACAGCAAAAACACGACGCTCCACTTGGAACTGGCATAGGTGGTCTTGGCACCCGCATAGGCCGCATCGGCACCTTTTGCGTTGTAGACATTCATGACCTCTATATTTTTATAGACGGAACGAAATGCTGCGCGTGACTCTCCATTCAACAATTCAGTGGTGGCAATCGCTTCAGCAGGACCAATATCCGACATG
>JBDTAG010000131.1:0-3192 GCA_039924745.1 Rhodoferax sp. | reverse complement strand
CGGCGTGGCGCCGCGCTTCTCTACCGCCGCTTCATCCATACACGCAGCGTAGTAGTCACCAATCTTCTGCTGGTTGGCCGAGTTACCCGTTTCTTTGTGCGACAGGGTATCCAAAATGCCCCACAGGAAACGCTGATTGTCTTGGTACAGCTTGCCGTACACGCTCCAACGCGCCTGGTCGGCAGGAATGGGGTTGTTCTTGATCCATCCGCCGCAGGTGTATTGGTAAAAATCTTCACACGGGTTGGCGGTCGTATCCATTGCGGATGTATCCAGCCCCGGTGTGTACGGGAATTCAGTCAAGGGTTTGTCCTGGGCGTGGGCAGACAGCCCCATACACAGGGCTAGGGTGGCCGATACGGCAATGTGACTACGACGCATAAAAGGTGCCCGTGGTTGGATGATTAAACAAGTGGCTGGCATTATCCATGGCTGCCTTGCAACTCGACCACCAGGTTTTGTAACATGCTGGCTTTGCGCAAGGTACAGCGCGTGCGCAGGGTGCGCTCCAACACGGCGTTGGAAAATTTGGAATCGCTTTGCCGCGTTTGGCAGAGCCAGTAGACTTCTTGTGCACCAAACAAAAAATCATCCATCGCGTTGTGCAATTTCAAAACGGCTGCGTGGTCGGCCTCTGCCAAGGGCCGCGCCAGGAAGGCCACATTGACATCACCATCCGGACCAACCTGGCTACGCAACGCTTGCGCCTTTGCGGCAATGGCCTGTAAGTGGGGAGCGGATCGTACAAAGACTTCGGATCTAAAACCCAGCAGCGGCTCCAGGCCTTCTTCAATGGACGCTGCCAGGCGCTCGGACGATGCGACACGCGACTGCAACAGCACATTGCCGCTGTTGATGAAGGTCTTGGCAGAGGAATGCCCAAGCGTGTGGAAATGATCAGCCAACGCCGCCATTTTGATGAATCGCCCCGAGACATTGATAGCTCTGAGGAACGCGACGTACTGGGGCATGGTGTTTTTCTATTGGCCTGCGCTGAGCGCTGCGGGCGGGCGCAAGTAGTAGTTATCGAATTCGCCTTGCTCCACCAGCACAAAACCATGGCGCACATAGAAGCGGTTGGAATCGCTCTGACGCAACGCACCCACCCGCAAGGGCAAACCCTGCGCGTCAGCCTGCGCAAATACATGGGCCAACACGGCCGCACCTGTGCCCTGGCCCTGTTGGCCGGGGTGTATGTAGAGGTGGTCTAGCAGCAGGCCTGCGCCTTCGGGCCTGAGCACGTAGAAGCCGATGTTCTGACCAGCCTGCACGATGTGATGTGTGTGCTGCGGCGCAAAGCTCGCCAGAAAACGTTCGCGTGCGCGCGCAGGGTCGAAGCGTCCCACGCGCTCTAGGCTGTCGCGCATGGCGGCAATGCGCAGCACCACCAAGGCTTCTGCGTCGTGCGCAGTTGCGGGTACGAACACGGGTGGGGATTCAGCAAACATGGGGGTATGGCTTGGTACGCCCCACAGTTACCAGGTTTTGGCTTTGGCAACCATGGATATCTCCACGCTCTCACCACTGGTGTGCTTGAGCTTCATCTTCACGGATTCGCCAATCTCTTTTTCAATATGGCCCTGCAGGTCTTTGCCCTTGGCACCGACGACCAACTTGCCATCGACCTCAACCACTTCGTCACCCGATTGCATGCCGGCCAAAGCTGCGGGCGAATGGGGTGCCACCTTTTCAATGGTGACGGAGCGCAGCGTGGGGTTCCAAAAAACGCCCTCGCCGTCAATCTTGAACCCGAAACCGAAATAGCCGCGTTCACCTGCCCACACGGCCGAGGTCAGAGACAGCAACAACGCGAAGAGCGCCACCGTAAATCGGATTTGCATAGGGATAAAGCCCACTAAAAAAGTGGCGCTACTGTAGCAGCCGCGTCGGCGTTAGTTCAGAGCAGCACCGCTTTCAAACCATTGTTTGATCACGTTGCGCTCGGCATCGGTGATGCCGGTAGCGTTGTTCATCGGCATCACCTTGGTCACCACGGCCTGTTGGTAGATAGCCTGGGCGTGCAGCTTGACGCCTTCGACTGAATCCAGGCGCACGTTCTTCATCTGCACCTGCGCGCCATGGCACATGTAGCAGCGCTGTGCGAGCACTGGCTGCAAGTCCTTATAGGTAATTTGGCCTATAGCCCTCGTGGAATCTATGTTCATAGCTATTGATTTGGTAGCTAAGGCATCTGCTGAAGGCACTGGCTTGAGCCAGACGATCACGCACACGATGGCCGCGACACCGGCTACTGCATACGGCCAAGGGTGGCCGTTGCGGCCCAGCTTGAAGCCGTGGCGCAGCACAAAAAACTGGCGAACGGCAGCGCCGGCAAACATCATCAGCACCAGCACCAGCCAGTTTTGCGGGTGCATGTAGGTGAAGCTGTAGTGGCCGCTCAACATCGCAAACAGTACGGGCAGCGTGAAGTAGGTGTTGTGCACACTGCGCTGCTTGCCGCGCTTGCCATGGATGGGGTCGATGGGCTTGCCGGCTTTGATGTCGGCCACCACCGTTTTCTGCCCAGGGATGATCCAGAAGAACACATTGGCGCTCATGCTGGTGGCAATCATCGCGCCCACCAACAAGAAGGCCGCACGCCCCGCAAACCAGTGGCAGGCCAACCATGCGGCCGCCGCCACCAGCACGGCAACCAGCGCGCCCACGATGGCATCACCATTTTTTCGCTGGCCAAAGACGCGACAAATGCCGTCATACGCCAACCAGAACACCACCAGAAACGCCAGCGCCACGGCAATGGCTGCGTGGGGCGACCAGTCCATCACCGATTTGTCGATCAAGTAAGTACCCGCGCTCCACAGATACGACACGGTAAACAGCGAGAAGCCGCTAAGCCACGTGCTGTAGCTCTCCCAGTAAAACCAATGCAGGTGCTTGGGCAACTGCGGCGGTGCACCGAGGAATTTGACCGGGTGGTAGAAGCCACCGCCATGCACGGCCCACAGCTCGCCGCTGACGCCATCGCGCTTCAAGGCTTCATCCTCTGGCGGCGTGAGGCTGCTGTCTAAAAACACGAAATAGAACGAAGAGCCAATCCAGGCGATCGCGGTGATGACGTGGACCCAGCGCAGCAGCAGGTTGGCCCAGTCGAGGTAGTAGCTTTCCATCGGTCTTACCCTTTGCGGTGCAGGCAATATGCACCGGTTGCATGCAAGCTGCTCACCACTGCGG
>JBDTAG010000130.1:0-4421 GCA_039924745.1 Rhodoferax sp. | reverse complement strand
GGGGGGGTAGCGGTGCAGTCACGGTAAGCGTCCTTTTGAGGTGGTGGTGGGCGACGCAATGGTAATGGGTGTTGGGTGGCTTCAGGCGGTGGTGACCAGCGTGGTGGCATTGGCCTGGGCCATTGCGAGGCGCCAGAGTTTGGCGGCGCGGCTCAAGAAGATGCCGCTGAATGCTCCATACAGGCCGCCAACAACCAACGCGAAGCTGGCGTTGTGTGCCAGTGCTGGCTGTATGCCCATGCTGATGCCTACGGCGTATTTGGTGAAGAAGATGCCCATGAACAAGGCCATTGGCACCCAACTGCCTGGCAGTTCGAAGCTGCGGCTGGCCGCGTCATATTGAATCCGTGCCGACCTGGGGATCTGCAGGTTCAGCGCGAAGGCGACTGCAGCGCCAGCCAGCCAAGTCAGCAAGGCTTGGGGCGAATCGCCAAAGACCGAGGTTACGCCTGCCAGCGACAAGATGGTCATCACCAGCGGCATGATGGTGATACGGTTCAAACTTGTACGGTTGGACAGCATTTGCTTGCCACCCAGGTACACGAGGCCAGCGAACAGAGCGAAAACCCATTTGGGTGTGTTGGTCAGAATTTGCATGAACATGGTGTGTCTCCTGGAGGGGTTGGTTAGTCGATGGCTGAACTTTGCCAGCGCTAACTCCCCAGGAGAACACCCTTGCGACATGACTGCTGGAACCAGTCGCCAAATGCCAGCGGTGCAGCGCGAAATGCAGCCGCACCAACGCTACATTGCGGTCAGTACTTGACTTGGCTGCTGTAAACCAACTTGGTATTGCCCTCGGCAGGCACGCTGATCTTCCACACCGCAGTGTTGCTGGCACCCTTGGTGTGCGGATGGCTTTCGGACAGCACCTGCCAATCGCCGGGCATTGGCTCTTGCACAGTGACCACGACCGGTTCCTTCTTGGCGTTTTTCAGCACGATCTCGTAGGCGCTTTCGAACACGTAGTTGTATTTGCTGTTACCGGTGAGCTTCTTGAAGTCGGTCTGCTTCTTGTCGGCGGTCACGTCAAACGCATCGCCCAGCTTCAGGCGCACGGTTTCGTTCTTGGGTGTGTGGTCTACCTTGTCTTCGCCAATGAACTGGGCGTTACCAGACTTGTCTTTTTTGTAGACGCGGATGATGCCCTTGGGCAGTGGCATGCCCAGTTGCGAAGCTTCCTTGTTGTCGAACTCTACAAACACGCCCACCTTCAGCTTTTGACCCAGATCGCCGTTGCTGCTTTGGTAGTAATAGTCACTGCCCTTGAGCAGAAGCTCTTTGCGCACCGGCACACCAGATGCCGACAGCAGCGACACCTGCTTGGTCTGGTTCTCGGCAATGGTGGTGGGGTGGCTTAGGGTGTACAGGTGGTATTCGAAAAGTGACTCTTCTGCCATCTCGGCTTTCGCCATCGCCATCGGCGCTGCTGCCATGGCCCTGATCCCGCCGCGCGCCGCGAGTTGGGGAGCAACCTGGTTCACATCACCCGCCACCAATTGCAGCTTGGCATTGCGGTAGGTGGCGCCGCTGGTGTTGGTCAGCGTGACCCAGCCGGAGATGTCGAGCTTGTCTTCTGTGGGGTTGAGTTCGACCACGTAGTCGGCCTTCCAGGCCAGGCCGCTGGTCAGGTAGCTCAGTTCCAGGTCTTGTTGTGGTGCGCCGGTGTTGTCCAGCGCCATGACCAAGGTTGGGCGGTCGCGCAGGTTGGCGGGCACGTCGTTGTAGACGATACGGCCGGGGATGCCGGTTTCAATGCGGTCACCAATTTTCAGCACCACGCCGTTGTTGGCTGACAGCACCTGGGCTTGCTCGGTCGTCTCTTGCCCGGTGGCGACATTGGTGCGGATGATGCTGACCGTGCGACCCACATACTTCTCCAGCAGCTTTTGCGGCGTCAACAGGTCAAAGTCAAAATTTTGTTCTTGCACGGAGATGCTGCCCGGCGCACTGGTGCTGCGCAAGAGCGCAGTCTCGGGCCGCATGCGGGCGCTGACATCGCGAAACGCCAGGTTGGACGCGCCCTGCTTGAGCTGAACCTTGCGCTGGTCTTTGACCAAGGCCAGGTTCTCGTTGTAGATGGTGACGGCCACGGACTGTTGGTCTGCCAGCGTGCTGCGTTGCTCGTCGGCCTGGGCGTGAGCCAGGCTTGTGGCACCGGCGATGAGCGTCAGCGTGAGCAAAGAATTGCAAAGGGGTTTGTGCATAGGGGGTCTTAGGCAATGTTGGTGGGCGAGAATAGGGGCTTGACTGTATGCCATGCCCTGTAACGGCGCAATGACAGTTGTAACATGCTATTAATATGTGAGCGTATCACGTAGATAATACGAGGGCTACCGCCATTTTTTACTTAAGGAGTTGGTTTTGGACATTGCATTGCTGATCAAAGTTACCGTCATGGGTATTGTGGAAGGGCTGACCGAATTCCTGCCCATATCGTCCACCGGACACCTGATTTTGACCGGCGCGTTGATCGGCTTTGATGATGACAAGGCCAAGGTGTTTGACATCGCCATCCAGACCGGCGCTATTCTTGCGGTCATCATCGTCTATTGGCAAAAAATCCAAGACACGCTGGTCAACTTGCCGTCTAGCCGACAGGCGCAGCGGTTTGCGCTGAACGTGTTCATCGGGTTTTTGCCCGCTGCCGTGCTGGGGTTGCTGGTTTACAAAACCATCAAAGAGCACCTGTTTAACCCGGGCGTTGTGGCCGGTGCCTTCATCGTAGGGGCTTTCATCATTTTGTGGGTCGAAAAGATCGCAAAGCCTGTGCCCCGTATCAACAGCGTCGACGATATGACGCCGATGGATGCGTTCAAGGTTGGCCTGGTGCAATGTCTGGGCATGATCCCCGGCACCAGCCGCAGTGGCGCCACCATCATCGGCGGTATGTTGTTGGGCTTGTCGCGCAAGGTGGCGGCTGAGTTTTCGTTTTTCTTGGCGATCCCCACGCTGATTGGCGCAGGCGTCTACAGCCTGTACAAAGAGCGCGCTATTTTGTCGATGGCGGATGTGCCCATGTTTGCGCTTGGCTTTGTAGTGTCGTTCCTCAGCGCCTGGCTGTGCATACGCTGGTTGTTGCGCTTTATTGCAACCCACAGTTTTGTGGGCTTTGCCTACTACCGCATCGCCTTTGGCATCGTGGTGCTGCTCACCGCCTGGACGGGCACGGTGAACTGGGCGGCGTAGGCGACTATTTAGGGGCTTTGGTATCCATGCTGCGCAGCGCTGCCTCGATGGCCGCGCCCGTGGCAAGGGGTTTTTCCATCGGGAAAAGGTGGCTGCCATCGAGCATCAGGATACGGCCCTTGGTAACCGTCTCGGTCAACGCCATGCCAACCTGCTTCATCTCGTGTGACGCCAATCCACCGATAAAGGCGACCGGGCATTTGACCGGGTGACGGGCCAACAGGCGTTCCAGGTTGTCGGGTAGCGTGTTGTAAAACTGGGTTTCGACCGCGCGGTCAAAGCTGAGCATCCGTTTGCCGTCTGCCGCTAGCGTGCCGTGTGTCACATAGTCCATCAGCACGGCGTCGTCCCACTTGGCAAAGGCCTTTTTGTGGCGGAAGTGTTCGTAAGCCGCCTCGATCGTTGGCCAGGTATTGCGGCGTTTTTGGCTCACCGCGCCCGGTGACAGCGAACCGAACATTTGGGTGGTTTTCATCACGCCCAGAGCAGTAGAGCGCCAGCCGCCCACAATGGGCGAATCCACCAGCACCACACCACGCGCCAACGCAGGGTTGCGCGCAGCCGCCATCAGGCTCAGAAACCCGCCCAGCGAATGGCCGACTAACCAAGCAGGTTCGCCGGATTTGGTGATTACGTCTTGCGCAAAATCCAGCAATTGCTGCACCACGTGGGGCCAGTTATTGCTCACTGGATAGCGCGGGTCGTGGCCGTATTTTTCAACGGCCTTGACGACAAAGCCACGCGAACGCAAGTCTTTGAACAAGACCTTGTAGGTGCTGGCTGGAAAACTGTTGGCGTGCGAGAAGATGATGGTGGGCATGGCGAAAAGGCAGTGCGCGCTGGACCTAGATCAGCTTTTCTTGCGGAGTCGTAATCTTGCGCAGTGGCGCGCTGCGCGTCGAGCCCACCAGCAACGGTACATTGGTTTGGCCACCATCCCACATCGGGTCTTCGATGCTGTCGAACACTTCGCGTAGTTTTTGGCCCCAGCTGTCGTGCAACATCTTGAAGTAGGGATTGTTCTCGTCAATGCACACGATGCGGTTGGTCTGAAATTGGTTGACCTCGTACACCACCATGTCCATCGGCAAACCTACCGACAGGTTCGATTTGAGCGTGGAGTCCATGGATACCAGCGCGCACTTGGCTGCTTCGTCCAGCGGCGTATCGGGGGTGATCACGCGGTCCAGTACGGGCTTGCCGTACTTGGATTCGCCCACTTGAAAGTAAGG
>JBDTAG010000129.1:0-5495 GCA_039924745.1 Rhodoferax sp. | reverse complement strand
TTCACAGCGGCTTTGGTAGCCACCTTCTTTGCAGTTGCCATTTTTGAATTTCTTTCTATATTTAACTTACACAAGATTTTGCGCAAGCCGCGTATTGTCGCAATATTGCGTGCACACTTTGCAAAGTTCAAAAAATCAGCAGCTACGACTGTCAACGCCAAGTCCGTTTGGGCGTTAAATATGCGTGACACATGTCACTCTTATTATGAAAAAAATTAACAAATCTTTGATGGTTGCCGCGCTCTGCGCAGCGATGGTGAGCAGTGCTTTTGCGGACGGGCCACGTGGGTATTACCCACAGGGTCAGCATCGTGGTTACCAAAATCGGCAAAGTGACTCTGGCTGGATTGCCCCACTCTTGTTCTTGGGACTTGCCGGGGCCGTGATTGGCGCAGCTGCAAGTCAGCAAAGCACACCACCGCCACAGCCCATCTACGTTGCACCACCTGTCGTCTATGAACAGCCTGCGCCTATCTACGTGGCAAACCCAGTCTCTATTCTGGAACCACAGCCACAGCAGCAACAAGCCAACACCTGGTATTTTTGTCGGTCCGTTGGGCAGTATTACCCTTACACCCAAAACTGCCCCGAGGGATGGCAACTGGTATCTCCCACTCCTCAGCAGTAACAATTTGGGCTTCGCTGCACGGCGAGTCCCAATTTGATTTCGTCTTTGCGTCTCCACAGAAGAACACATGAACCACCTCACCCAAGGGCTTGAACGCTTCGTTGAAGCCCAAGCCGCCGTCTACCACACAGTGGTTGCAGAGCTGTCCATGGGGCACAAAGAAACGCACTGGATGTGGTTCATCTTTCCGCAGTTGAAAGAGCTTGGTAAAAGTGCGATGGCCAAACGCTTCGGCATCGAATCTTCCGAAGAAGCCCGCGCCTATTTGGCCCACCCTTTAATTGGCAGCCGTCTCATCGCATGCACAAAGTTGTTGCTGGCCCAAAGAAACGCAAACGCCTATGAAATATTTGGATCACCTGACGACGTAAAGCTACGATCTTGCATGACGTTGTTCGCACTGACATCACCCCAAGAGCCAGTGTTTAAACAAACTCTTGATATGTTCTACAAGGGAAAAGTCGACGAGGTCACCCTAAAGCTACTTGCGATACCGGCAACAAAGTAGTCTAAGTGCTTGGTGCTGAAGGTACCAAACCCGACGCTGAAGATCGGAAAAACCGTTGCCAATCCATGATGGTGACTAGCCCATTTCTGAAACAGAGTCAGCACGGGGATCAGTTGAATCAAGTCGAGGGTTGGGCGCCCTGACTCACGGCACCGCCATCGCCTGCTTTCAAGGCCCAAAAGGACAGCGAAGAAATGATAGTGATGGCGCCCAGCGTTAGGAATGCATGGTGTAGTGCATTGGTAACAGCCAGCCTGTCAGTTTGGGCAACGTCTCCCAGATACCACCCTGTCACAAGTGACCCACACGCCAGCCCAAAACTCATAGAGAGTTGCTGCATGGAACTGCCAATGGTGCTGGCCATGCTGGAATCTGCACCTTCAACATCAGCATAGGCCATGGAGTTCATACTGGTGAATTGAAGGGAGTTGAAAAAGCCCTGGGTCAGTCCCAAGCAAGCAATAAACCACACCGACGTTTGGGCTTCAACAATTGAAAAAAGCGTAACGGTTATGCCTATGCAAACTGTGTTGACAATTAACACCTGGCGGTAGCCAAAGCGGGCCAGAACTTTGGATGCGATGAGTTTCATACCCATTGCTGCGACAGCCGCCGGCATCATCAAAAGACCCGACTGCCAAGCGGACAAACCAAGGCCTACTTGGTATAGCAACGGCAACAGAAACGGCATGCCCCCTAAACCTAGCCGTGTTACAAAACCACCCAATACGGATATACGGAAAGTTCGTACCTTGAACAGAGTCAATCGCAACAGGGGAAACCGTGTGCGCGTCGAGTGCAGGCCATAACCGAACAGAAGGCAACAGGAAATACCCAACAAAAAGGCTGCCGTTGCATTGTCAAGTTGGTGTTCACCAAAGACTTCCAGCAACCAAGACAGCAGCGCCGTACCCGAGCTAAAGAGTAGCAACCCAACGACGTCCAATGAACCTCGCGTTGTATCGCGATAGTCGGGCATGTAACGGCGAATCAGCCATAGGGCGACTACGCCAACCGGCACATTCACAAAGAAAATATCTCGCCAAGACAACCAGTGAACAATGAGCCCACCAACCGTTGGCCCAAGCAGCGGCCCAATCAAAGCAGGTATCACCACAAAATTCATTGCCACCAATAACTCGGACTTGGGAAAGGTACGAATGATCGTCAATCGGCCCACTGGCATCATCATGGCTGCGCCAATCCCCTGCAAAATGCGCGCAGCGACCAGCATGGGGACATTGACAGACAAACCGCACAAAATGGACGACAGGGTGAACATCACCACCGCCCATGTAAAGACTCTCCGCGTTCCAAAGGTGTCTGCCATCCATCCACTGATGGGTATGCCAACTGCAAGGCTAAGTATGTAACTAGCCACCACTCCTTTAAGACTCAAAGGTGAAACCTTCAGGCTCTCTGCCATGGCGGGAACTGCAGTGTTGACAATAGTGGAGTCCAGCTGCTCCATAAAAAGCGTGGTTGCCACGACCCAGGGCAAGTAGCGTTTTACGGTTGCAGTGTCCATTTATCGCTCAGTTAGGCCGGTTCATGTGGTGGGCGAGGATATCAACAAAAGATGGTTTTGCCATGGCAAAGCCCTTTAACCATTTGTTGCCACGGGTCTGCACGCCGTCCCTAACGTGGGTTTCATGGGCTGGTTTTGTAGGACAAGTCCCACGTCAGGTCGCGGTCTTCGCCGATAGCGCAATGTTTGTATGTTGACGAACATAGGGGCATCTGAACTTTTTAAGGAGCGCCACCATGGGAACTACTCACCAATACGCCTTTGGAGCACAACAGAACCAATTGCTGGCAGCTATGCCATCTGATGTTTTGAATCGCTGGCAAGGGCGCCTGGAGCTCGTGGAGTTGTCTCGCAACCAGCTGCTGTATTCAGCTGGCTGCAGCCCAGAATACGTGTACTTCCCCACCACCGCTATCGTCTCCATGCTGTCAATAACGCAAGAGGGCTCTTCTGCCGAAGTTGCCTTGGTAGGCAATGATGGGGTTGCCGGAATTTCCTATTTACTGGGAGTAAACGGCGCGGTAACTGATGCCGTGGTTCAAAGTTCAGGCCGGGCGTTTCGTATAAGCGCGCGTTTCATCAAAGAGGAAGTGGAAACGTCGTTCGGTGTCATGAAGGTTGTGATGCGTTATGCACAGTCTGTAATGGGTCAAATGGCCCAGACTGCTGTGTGCAACCGTTACCACTCGATCGACCAACAATTGTGCCGCCGGATTTTGTCGGCATTAGACCGGTTACCCACTGATGAGTTGGATATGACGCACGAACTGGCTGCTAATTTGTTAGGCGTGCGGCGCGAAGGTGTCACGGTAGCGGCCCGAAAACTGCAAGAGGCTGGCTTGATTCGTTACAGTCGCGGCCATATTGCTGTTTTGGATCGTGCGCGTTTGGAGCAGCGAACCTGCGAGTGCTATGCGCCTGCTAAAGCGGCATTTAGTCGTCTGCTGCCGCAACCTTTGGCAGCTTGAGCGAGCCTTATTCCACCAGGTTGACCCGTCCCGTCCCATGGCGAAAGACTGTACTTTTTGAAACCCAGCTGTGGCGGGTACCGGACAGATCCAGGAACCCCACTCAGGCTGTGTAAAGTGCACCCCGAATTTTCGGATCTTGATAGACTCACCACGGTATTTGTATTCAACAAACTAGGAGTTTGATATGGGTTTGCTCAACGAGATTATTGGTGCTGTGGTGGCAGAAGAGGGCTTGGACAAAGTAGATCCAAACGCTGGATTTCTCAAAAAGGGGTTGGCCGCCATTGCTGGTTTCGAAGGTGAAAGAATGGTCGAAGAGAAGCTTACAGAGCATTCGGCGGAACAAAATAATCAGACTCCCAGCGCGTAATGATTCTCTAACGCTGTGATAGTTTGGTAAATGACAGGCTTGCCGTGCAAACTTGTAAAAATTGAAAGACAAGAAGCATGGCAATCAATCAAGGCGTCTTTGCAAGCTTGAAGCGGCGCACATGGCTGGAAGCAGGATTACTCGCCTTCTTCACAGTAATGGGTGTTTCCATTGTGTTTGTAATTGGATCCATCGTGCTAAAGGCCGTGCATGACCATGGGCTGATTCCTCCTCCTGAAACCTCTGATACATATACTTGCGGTTCCGGAATTTCGAGGTTTACCCTGCGCTATTCACACGGGTCTGATCGGGTTCAAATACGCTCTGAGTCCGGTGTCCTAGATGGCATCGTGAATCAGAATCGCATCGAATGGTTGAATTTCACCAATGATGTGACTCAGCTGGGGTTCCTCCCTCCAACGAATATCTCTTTCGAAGACAAAGGTTCCATTCACGTTTCGTCCTTGGATAGTCACGAATCGCTGTGTGCAATAAGTGCCCAGCATAGCGGGCACCGTAGACAAATTGCACCCTGAATCGGTTCGAGGCACACACCTGAAGAATGTTATCGACCAGACCAACTGGCGCAACCACTGACTCCAGACACCCCGTATTTTTTGTGTGCAGATATGTATAAAGGCCGGGTTTTATGTCTAGCGTCCTGAGACTTGGTATTTTGATTGCCGCTGTTTTGAGTATGACTACTGGGTGCATGAAACCGACACCTGATTTGCATCCCAATCAGGTGCTCACAAAGCGAAAAGCCCTCTTTAAGCAGTTCAGCCATACGCTCGAACCGATGGGGATGGTCACTAGTGACCGATCAGATTACGTTCCCGCTGAGTTTTTGGTGAATGCAGAGGATCTACAGAAACTATCGACCAAACCCTGGGTATTTTTTCCTGCGGATGGCAACTACGCACCGACCCACGCACGCCCAAGCGTCTGGTCCTATCCTAAAGAATTCAAAGCGGCGCAAGACAAGTACATTCAATCCGTTTCTCAACTGGTTAGTGCGGCCAAATCACAAAATTTGGATCAGATCAAACAGTCGTATTACGACGTCACAAACAGTTGTAAAGCGTGCCATAGGAATTTCAGATACAACTAGTAGGCCGTTAGCAACTTGGCCCACAACCCATCAAGCGGCCATTTCTTGGCTGCGATGGGTCCGTTCTTAACCGGCACTCTTATTGTCGGACATCGCTCAATGCACCACTCCGCGGCGGCTACGGGGGGTGAATCTTTTGAACCTTGGAAGGGTTTTTGGGAGGGTGCCGGCAGAGCCCGCCGCAAGTGGCGAAAATTAGAGCATTCCTTGTATTTCTTCCAGGCGGCGCAGTCAATGAGTGAATCCCTCCCCCCGCCGCCAGACGGTCTTCCCCACCCTGATCGCGGCCAGGCCATGCTGGTCATCATTCTTGGCCTGACGCTGGCGGTGCTTGACGGCAGCATCGTCAACTTGGCACTTCCCGGCATTGCGCGGGAAC
>JBDTAG010000128.1:0-2678 GCA_039924745.1 Rhodoferax sp. | reverse complement strand
GACGCTGGCCTGAAAGACGTGGAAACCGCCTTGGCTGCCAAGAACCTGAAGGCGGTTTACGTGGCGCGCTTCCCGTTAGGCGTCAAAGATCTGCGCGAAGAGCTCAAAGCGGCGCGTGATGCCGGCGCCGATGTGGTCTTCAGTTACACGGTGGGGGTGGAGAACGCTGTCATCGCCAATGGGCGCAAAGAACTGAAATGGAAAGTTCCACAGGTCGGCGCCTGGCCGCTGTCGTTTCCGTTCTTCATCAACGGCGCCAAAGATGCAGCCGAGGGCGCGATGATGGCGCAGAGCTTTATCGCCGAGCCCAGTAACGAGCGCCGCGCAGCGTTTCTGGCCGCCTACAAACACAAATTCAATCACGCCATGACCGTTCCCATGGCGGCGGCTCAGGGCTATGACAGCGCCTATATTCTGGCGTTTGCGCTTTTTGCGGTGCGCGATGGCAACCCCACCGGCCCGGTGGTCAAGACAGCACTGGAGAATATCTCGCGCGTGTATTACGGTGTGGTTGCAACGTACGAACACCCGTTTAGCCTTAACGACAAGGACGCCATCACCAAAAACATGCTGGTGATGGGCAAGGTCAGCAACGGCCTGGTGACTTTTGCGCGCAGCGAAGACGCCAAGCAAAGCGCGGTGGTCAAACGAAAGAAGTAGGTTGGCGGGGATAGGCGCTGGGCTATATTCCTTGCGCAACTGTGCGCTAGCCCACGTAAAGCGCGGTTTGAATCTGCTACGCTGTGGCTTTACTACCACTAACTTTTTGAAAGAGGCGCCATGTCTGAATCCAATACTTCTACCGTCACTTCACAAGAAAAACTTGTCAACGACATCCGCGCCGTGATCATCGACGCCGAAGACATCCTGAAAGCCACCGCTGACCAAACCGGTGAAAAAATCGCCAGCCTGCGCGTACGCATCCAGGATCGTTTGCTGGGCGCGCGCATCCGCCTGGACGCAGCCGAGGCGGCCCTCATGGACAAGACCCGTGCAGCAGCCCGTGCCGCCGACGACTACGTGCACGAGTCACCTTGGCAAGCTGTGGGTATTGGTGCAGGCGTCGGCTTCTTGCTGGGCTTGCTGTTGGCGCGTCGCTGATTCGCACACACGCAAACGCTGAGCGACGTTCCGAATGAAACCCACGCAAGGTAGCGGCAGCGCCTGGGGTGCCGTCAACCACAAAGCCACGACGTTGCTGGAAATAGCGCATACGCGGCTGGAGTTGTTGGGCAACGAACTGGAGGTCGCGCGCATCACGATCGTGCGCCAGTTCCTGCTGGCGCAAGCGTTGCTGTTCTGCATTGCTGTGGGCGTAGTACTGACGATCATCAGCTTGATCATCGTATTTTGGGAACAGCGGCTGGTTGTTGCCTGCTTGGCGGCCGCTGCGGTCTGGGCCGCAGCCGTAGTTGTTTACTACTCGATGATCGGAAACAAAAAACACACAGCGCCACTGTTCAATGTCAGTTTGGCTGAACTACAAGAAGACCTGCGCCAACTCAAAGCAGCGGCAGCCGAACATGAACGCGAAACTCGTTGAACTCTACGTCAAGCGCGGGAGGCTGCGTGAGCGCATCGGTACGCAGCGCGTGCAACTGGCACACGAGCTGGCACCGCTGGGCAACGCCTTGCGCACGGTGGACCGCGCCCGCACGTTGATGCATCTGGCTGGACTGTGGATTGCTGCAAACCCGGGCAAGGTCGCATTGATTGGCGTAGCAGTGGCCGTGTGGCGGCCACGCATTGTTCTACGCGCGACACGCTATGGTTTTGTCGTTTGGCGCAACTGGGGCCGTTGGCGGGATTGGTTAAACATAGGACTCCGTGCTTTGTAAGCTGCGACCGCATGGCGGATAATCCGCACATGGGCGCACCCGAACTGTCAAAACCACCCGCAGATCCTGCTGCCAAGCCGGCAGAGCCACCAGCATTTGACCCTAACCAAACGATTTCTTATCAATCGCGCATGAAGCGCGCACCCCGCTGGTTTGGTTCGTTTCTGGCCAGCAACAGTCGCGAAAAAAACCGGATGCGCATGGAGTTAGGCAAGATCAAAGGTGCCATACCGCTGCTGATGAAGCCCCGCAACGGGAGTAAGTGGACACCACAGGACCGGTTGGAGTTGCAACGTATGTTGCGGGCCGCGTCTGCCGTCTATCCTTACTTGATCATCTGGGCGTTGCCAGGGTCCATCATCCTGCTACCATTTTTGGCTTGGCATCTGGACGCACGGCGCAAGAACCGAGAGCGCAAAGCGGCCGCGGGGCCCGGTCTGTAGCCACAGCCCCTTAGCCCTCGTCGCACCTCATTACTTTGCTATCAATGGGATAGCTTTTTCCGGGCAGCGACAGCGATATCCAGCAATTCCAACAGCGGCGCGTAAGAACGTTCTGTCCAATCACTGTAGTGACTCGACTTTGCCAACGCGGACCGTGCGGACTCCAGTGAATCAACCCGCATGTGCTCCATCGTTCCGGCATATTCGGCACGTTTGATCACAGCACTGAGTCTCAGTGTCGGACGTGACGGATGGGTCATCTCATCAAAGGGGAATGCAACTGCCCAGATTGCATCCAGATCGTGGCTACGGGACAGCGCATCGACCATGGGTGCAACAAACCCGGACACTTGAACGTTTTGGTAGCGGTTACGGCTTTCGGCAGCGGTGTTGAAAG
>JBDTAG010000127.1:0-3049 GCA_039924745.1 Rhodoferax sp. | reverse complement strand
GCGCTTTGTTTCGCGTTCGGTGGTCACTGGCTTTGTCAATGCGCTGGCCATCTTGATCTTTATGGCGCAGTTGCCCGAGCTCACCCATGTCACTTGGGTGGTTTACGCCATGACCGCTGCGGGCCTGTGCATCATCTACGGCCTGCCGTACCTCACCAAAGCCGTGCCATCGCCCCTCGTGTGCATAGTCGTTCTGACCGGGGTGGCGATGGCCCTAGGCCTGGACATTCACACCGTGGGTGACATGGGCCAGTTGCCCGATAGCCTGCCCGTCTTCTTGTTGCCCGACGTGCCGCTGAATTTGGCCACGCTGCAGATCATCTTTCCGTATGCCGCAACCATGGCTGTGGTGGGGCTGCTGGAGTCGATGATGACCGCCTCCATCGTCGATGACTTCACCGACACCAGCAGCAACAAAAGCCGCGAATGCATGGGGCAGGGCGTGGCCAACATCGCCACGGGTTTCATCGGCGGCATGGCCGGCTGCGCCATGATTGGCCAGTCCATGATCAACGTGAAGTCGGGCGGGCGGGGGCGGTTGTCTACCTTTGTGGCGGGATTCTTTCTGTTGATACTGGTGGTTTTTCTAGGTCCTTGGGTCAAGCAAATTCCTATGGCGGCGCTGGTGGCGGTGATGATCATGGTCAGCATCGGCACCTTTAGCTGGGATTCCATCCGCAAGCTGCGCGAGCACCCCAGCAGCTCGTCGGTGGTGATGCTTGCCACTGTGGTGGTGACCGTGTCGACCCACGACCTGGCCAAAGGTGTGTTGGTCGGTGTGCTGCTGTCGGGCATTTTCTTTGCGCACAAGGTGGGCCGGCTGCTGCGCATCGACAGCAGCTTGGACACACAAGGCCGCGTGCGCACTTATGACGTGGTGGGCCAGGTGTTTTTTGCCTCGGCAGAAACCTTTGCCGGGGCGTTTGACTACAAAGAGGTGGTGCAGCAAGTGCGAATCGACGTGCGCCACGCGCACTTTTGGGACATTACCGCCATCAGCGCGTTGGACAAAGTGGTGTTGAAGTTCAAGCGCGAAGGCAAGTCGGTTGATGTGGTGGGGCTGAACGAGGCCAGCGCGACTTTGGTGGACCAGTTTGCGCTGCACGACAAGGCTGGCGCTGGCGAACAATCTGCGCACTGACCGCAGCGCCTCTAAGCCACGAACCCATCCCACACCAGTTTCAGCCCGGTCAGCAGCATGCCGGTGTACAAGAAGCGGTAGAACATCACCTGGCTGATGCGGCGCGCCCAGTGCACGCCGATCCATACGCCAATCGGCGCTATGGGCAGCAACACCAGCGATGTGGTCATGTTGCGTGCATCCAGCAAGCCCAACCAGGCGTAGGGAATCCATTTGCACAGGTTTACCGCGAAGAAGAAAAACGCCATCGTGGCGGTGAACTTGACGGGTGACAACTTGAGTGGGATCACATAGGCATTGATGGGCGGGCCGCCCGCGTGCGCCACAAAGCTGGTAAAGCCCGACATGGTGGACAACAGCGCGCCCAACCACTTGGGCGGCAAAGGGCTAGTGGGCCCGGGCGCAAACAGCATGCGCTGAGCCAAAAACAGCAGGGTGAACACGCCAACGATGGCCGCCACGGTGTGGGCGTCCAGCAGCTTAAACAACAGTGCCCCCACCACGATTCCCAGCACCCCAAACGGCAAGATGAAGCGCAGCAAAGCGAGGTCAAAGTCTTTGCGAAAAGCGGCTATGCCCAAAATATCCATCAACAGCAAGACGGGCATGAGGATGGCTGCCGCCTGCGGAACCGTAACGGCCAGAGCCATCATCGGCACGGCCAGCGAACCAAACCCCGCACCAAACCCGCTCTTGCTGATGCCCAGCAAGAGCACTGCGGGTACGGTGACGGCGTAAAAGTACGGGTCGGTGATCAAGCCTTGGGTGGCGGACGGTGCAGCGCGCAGATCTTGTTGCCGTCCGGGTCGCGCAGGTAGGCCAAGTAGAGCTTGCCGACCGAGCCCTCGCGCCAGCCTGGCGGGTCTTCGCACGTGGTGCCACCATTGGCTACACCTGCCGCGTGGAAGGCGTCCGTTTGCTCGGTTGATGCCATGTTGAAGCCAATCGTGCCGCCATTGGCAAAGCTGGCCGGCTCACCGTTAATCGGCGTGGTGATGCCGAACGAGCCTGTGGGGCTGCGGTAGAAATAGCGGTTGCTATTGGCAATACCGGGGCCGATACCTACTGTGCCCAAGATAGCGTCGTAAAACTTTCTCGACACTTCCAGATCATTTACACCGACCATTACATGGCTAAACATAATTTTCTCCTTGTTGAAACCGTGGCGATGGTACGCGAAGCCGTACTACCCCACCAAGCTTGCGCCCTTTCACGGAGTGCACCATGAAAATGCCAGCCGCAGATGGCAAACAGCGGCGTACTGACGTAGCCACTGCCTTGACGTGGGCCTGCACGCCCACCAGCGTGGCGCAGTTGGCCGAGCATTCCATCATTGGCTATGACCAACCCACACCTTTTATCCGCGCAGCGGCCAAGTCGATGCGCGGGCTGGATCGTGAGTCGTTTGCCCTGCGGTCTGATAGCGATCTGGCGCAGTTGGCGCTGATACGCAGTGGTGCGGGCATTGGCTTTTGCCAGGTGCAGATTGCCATGGCAGCTAGCCCCCAACTGGTGCGCGTGCTAGCAGAGCACTACAGCTTCAAGCTCGACACCTGGATCACCATGCACGAGGGCTTGCACAACAGCCCGTCGACCAAGGCCACGTTTGACGCACTGGTGGTAGGGATGGATAAGTATGTGCAGGGCCAGCGTTCTCTCAAGTAAAATTGGCCTGCAGCCCTCGTGAAATATAGGGTTATAGCTATTGAAATAGTAGCAAACTGTTATTTGGCGTTGCACTGGTTCAGCACGCGATTGGTAGTTTTTTCATGTCCGACCGCTCCTCAAGCCAGCAACTCAAAGCCCAGCGCCTTCAGCGCCACTTCTGCCGCCTGCTGGTCTTGCAGGGCGTTGCCGCCCGAAATCCCAATGCCTCCCACCACCTGGCCATTCGCGATGATGGGGTAG
>JBDTAG010000126.1:0-2506 GCA_039924745.1 Rhodoferax sp. | reverse complement strand
TAGCCGTGGCCCACGTGACTCCAAATCGGGTCTTCGCTCCGACGACCGCACAGGAGCACCCCGTGGTGATGGCCGTTCGGGTAGCCGCTTTGGATCGGATGGCCGCAATGGTGGTTACGAATCAAGGCCTGAGGCCCCGCGCCTGGGCGACGCAGCTTTCAGAGCCCAACGTGATGCGCTGGAGCAAGCACAGTACGCGCTTAAAAAATTGGCTGTTCAAGCCCATGGCGAAGCGTTAACCCAATTGTTGACCGCATGGGAGAAGCGCGATCCCGCACTGTTGCCAGGCGCCCAAGACCTGGGTAACCGCGCGCCACCGGCCACCCGCAACGCTTGGCTGCAAGCCTTGGGTGAAGCATCGTCCGCGACTGCAAAAGCGGCTGACCCGCATGTGGCTCTGTTGCGCCTGGAAATGGCGGCCGAAGTGCCGACTCCGGCCGAAGATCTGGATGCGCGACGCAGCCTGCAATTGCAGTTGCTGACACGCCGCAATGATCCGCCTCCGGCGCAAACTTGGGGGCAGGATACTGCCGCCGTATTGGCCAGCCCTTTCAATCCGCAAGCGGCGCGTCGGGTGCAAAACGTGCTGAAGGTGTTGCTTAAGAAGTAGATACCATCGCCCCGCCAGTGGGTGTTTGTGGAAGAATGGGTCATCCTTTGCGGTGGGTGTAACTGCTTTTACAAGGGGAAACTGTGGACTCCATCGAAGACCTGCTGCGACGGCTTGAACAGCTCAATGACATCGGCGCTGCGCTGTCCAAAGAGCGAGACATCACGCGCTTGTTGGAAAGTATTTTGGTGGCGGCCAAAACCATCACCAACGCCGACGGGGGCACGCTCTACCGCGTGACGGAAGACCGACAGGCGCTGCGATTTGAAATTCTCAAGACCGATTCTTTGAAAATCGCCATGGGCGGTACATCAGGGAAGCCCATAGATTTTCCAAATCTACCGCTGTATGACGGGGAAGGGCGCGCCAATGATTCATTGGTAGCGGCCTACGCGACGATCCACAACGAAACCGTCAACATCTCGGATGCGTACACCGAGCCCAATTTCGATTTTTCCGGTACTCGGCAGTTCGATGCCCGTACGGGCTACCGTTCGCAATCATTTTTGGCGGTTCCGATGAAGGACCACGAAGGTGATGTGATCGGTGTCTTGCAGTTGATCAATGCCAAGCGTAAACCCACGGGTGACGTCGTACCGTTTTCCACCGCAGACCAAAGCTTGGCAGAGTCATTGGCCTCGCAGGCCGCGATTGCGATTACCAACCGCAACCTCATGTCGCAGTTGGAGGCCTTGTTTGAATCCTTCATCAGCCTCATCAATTTGGCCATCGATGAAAAATCACACTACACCGGCGGTCATTGTCAGCGCGTACCTGCCTTGACCATGATGTTGGCCGAAGCGGTTAGCGCTCACCGTGAAGGCCCTCTAGCGGCATTCTCCATGGATGACAGAGACCGCTATGAATTGAAAATTGCCGGTCTCTTGCACGACTGTGGCAAGGTGACTACACCGGTACACGTGGTGGATAAGGCAACCAAGTTACAAACGCTGTTTGATCGCATTGACTTGCTGGACACCCGTTTTGAGGTTTTGAAACGCGATCAAGAGATCGTCGCTTTGCGCGCGCAACTGGAGTTGCGTCAACAAACAGATCCGGTCGCCGAGGCTCTGCTGTGGACGCAATGCCGCGAGAGCATTTCCGCACTGGAGACGGATCGCAACTTCCTGCGCGTCGTCAACTTGGGTGCCGAGTCCATGAAAGACACCGATCTACAGCGTGTGCGTGATATCGGCAATAAGCATATTTGGCGTGATGTGAATGGGCTCGAATCTGAGATGCTCACACCCGATGAGGTCGAAAATTTGACAATCCGCGGGGGCACGCTGACGGCGGGCGAGCGCAATACTATCAACCACCACATTGTGGCAACCATCAAGATGCTGGAGCAGTTGCCTTGGCCCAAGCACCTCAAGAATGTGCCCGAATACGCTGGCGGCCATCACGAGCGCATGGATGGCAAGGGATACCCCAAAGGCCTGACGCGGGACCAGATGTCAGTACAAGCCCGCATCATGGGCATTGCCGATATTTTTGAAGCGTTGACAGCGAAAGATAGGCCTTATAAACAAGGCATGAAGCTTTCGCAGGCCATGGGTATCATGAACAAGTTCAAACTAGGCGGGCACATTGACCCGGACCTATTTGATATATTTTTCAACGATGGCGTTTACCTGCGGTATGCCCAGCAGTTCCTGGACCCATGGCAGATTGACACGGTGGATGCGCAGGCCTGGGCTTAAGTGCCGGTCGTCGTGTGCGAAGCGACCGCCATGGACGGGGGTATGCGTTCAATAGTGAAGCCTTCCCGTTCGCCGTCGGTAATTGTGGTTCGTAGACGCAGCACTTCGGCACGCGGCGGTTGTGCAGTCATATCCCAATCACTCAACACCAGCCGTTCGCGGTCCCCACCTAAGTCGTGCCTGGCAGGGCGGT
>JBDTAG010000125.1:0-6567 GCA_039924745.1 Rhodoferax sp. | reverse complement strand
TCAGCTTGCTCCAAAATACGCGGCATAAGCTCTACAAGCAACGGTTTGAGATGCTCAATCTCACCGTTCATGACCTCTACTAAACCGTTTGAAGATAGCAAGCCCTGCGCAATATAAGCAGAACATTCACTTTCAGTCAGCACCACGCCATAGCGTTCGCGAAGAAACGCGGATATCTGGTTTTGGAAATACGTGGTTCGCGCGATCGCTTCAATATCGTCCATACCGCGGATCATCGGCACGGTCACCGTGCGCCGAGATAAAACAATGTACTCCGACGGAGGCGCGGCTAACGAGTGCTTTGCCCAGATGTCATAGACCTTTTTGAGAAACTCCCCTTCGCGCGATAAAAAGAAAAGTCGTTCGACACCGTCTGATGCAGCTTGCTGCGACAGCCATTGCACAAACGACAAAACCAAAGGACCCAAAACGGTATAGCCCAGCGCATGGTGAGACGGTGGAACCATGTCCTGAAAATTGACATGGGTGTAAAACATCGGAGCCCAGCCAGCACGCAGCAGCAAGCCTAGCGTCAGCTCATCATTCAAATCGTGCCTGTTCATCGCGGCATTCACAAGGGGAGCCAACCGCCCAACTGAACGCGCCATCTCCACAGGGCGCATCACATGCCAAACCTTCATACCCATATCTACCGGTATCTGAACATCCGAATGCTCGTTGTCCCCAATCATCAGCATTTGCTGTGACTTAATTTTCTCTTCAGCAAGGATGTGGCGATACATATCACCGGAATCTTTTCGCAGACCTACATCGGAGGACAAGTAGAGCTTTTGCCATCCTACGACTCCATTACTCGTCAGCATGGATTCGATAATGGCCCTAGGTAGATACATGTCGCTTGCAAGCACCACTCGCTTGCCTTTTGATAGTGCAAATTGAAGTACCGAGAGCGCATCTGGTCGAACCGCGACCGATGCAAGCTCAACGTCTTGTTCCATTTTGCGCAACCGAGTCACTGCGCTGCCTTCCAACCCTGAAAGCACAGAAAATTCTGCATAGATAGCGTCCAGCGCAACATCACGCCCCGCCTTTTGGCGGGCCATGTTTTCGGCATCCGCTCTGAATTTCAGATAGGTATTTCCAAGAACACCCCCGGCCTTGTGCGCAACGATGGTTTTCGTACTCTCCGGGTTCAGCAGGGGGCGCAGTAGAAGCGTGTCAAAGATGTCAAACGCTACAACCTCCACCGTGGCATCAGAAATTAGGGCATGCATTTGGGCGCGAGTTTGACCCAAATATTGCTCGAAGCCCCAAGGCGATGCACGTGGAAAAAATGTATCACGCAAAATCGCCGTTTCATAGCCACTGTGATAGGCGGTTAAAGCGAAAAGTCGCTCCAAACAATGTGCAAAGGTAGCATCTTTTTGCCCCGTCTCTGGTGGAAAGTCATCAAGCTTTATCCCAGCGTCAAACAAGGACATCAACGCGCTTGTTCGCGCCCAAAACATGGAGCCTGCCGGGTAGTCAAAAAAGCCGTGCGGCATGTTATCGATGCCCAAACGCTGGCACCACGCTCGCCCTAAGGGCTTATTGGAAAGCCAAGTATTGGCCCAATAAGGAAGCTTGGAATAATTCTGAGGGTAAACAAACCCAATGCCGGTGGACTCACTCAACAACGTAAAAATCTTACGGATTTGGGTAGGGCTTCCAAATAGCTGCTCCAGCAGATATTCCCGCCAACCTTGCGTGGCACCGTCGTTGTACAGAGATTTTTTGGTGTGGATGTGCGCCAAATAATCATATTTGCGCAACTCTTCGCCGAACGTGCAGAACAAAGGGGCAACATCACGCCCTTGGTTGGGCACCACCACAATTTTCAGTTGCGTAGCTTTTGGCAGGTGTGCAAACGCGCTTTGACTGGCTAGGCGGACTTCTTCAGTAGGTACAGATACGAACAAATCGAATTCGAATGGCATGTGGCCTAGAAAGACCGCGAACTCGGGCGCTACATCCGCATAAAAAATATGCGCATGCACGGCTATACGTCCAGCCGGAATCTCCTCCAGGGGCGCAACCCCGCTTATATCAACCAGTCCCGACGAAGATGTTTCCGTCAAAGAGGGAAAATGCGACACAGGCTCGCAATTGAGAAAATGGGGACTAGAAATATCAGCTGCCAACGGATTGCTAGTCCAGGCGGCAGGTGCACTCAAGCCCAGTCTCTTTGCTATGACAAAGAGACGCCGACGAACGCTATCCATGGCTTGACGGCGCTCTCCGCGCAAGAGCCGCACAACAAACCTCAAAGGGCCAGTGACTTTCCACGATGTCGAACCAACAAGCTGTGCAATTGTTCCTTGTAACGCCGCGGCATACTGATTCTGTGCATCTGCCTGAACCACATGGGCTGCAACGGCAGCTTTCAGCGCTGTTTTTTGCCGGTTCAAATGGTCAATATTGGCTTGTAAGGCAGCCGAATGTACGATTTGGAAGTCCAACTTGGATTGGGCTTCTTCCAATCGGTTTTTGTCAGTCAGCGCACGCGCCTCCAATTCTGCAATTTCGTGGAATCGATCCAATGCCATTTGGTAAAAATGGCTTCTTGCCTTTTCAAACCAGTAAAAAGAGCGTACCCAATCACGTGACGTAAAACGCGGAAGCCATGATTCAAATATCAAAGCCCGATTGGCAATATGTCGTTCAGCGTCAGCTGTTTCAGAAAGGCCAGAAGTACCAAGTCCGATACGGTAGACGGCGCTAACGTCGGGCACGTGCATAAATTCGGTAAATGAAGCCACTTGCAGCCAAAAGTCCCAATCCTCCAGGCATTCAAGATCCTCCCGAAACCGGCAGCCTTCATCCAGCAGACTCCTATCGAACAAAACAGCGTGAATGGGTAGAAAATTGGCGGCCCTCAGCCGGTCCATATTCCACGGCTCATCTAAAATTTGAACCTGCTTGCCTTCGCTGTCAACCAATCGCACGCCCGAATAGCAAGCTCTCACAGCATTCAACGTCATTGCATTGCTAAGTTTTTCGAGATGGTTTGGCAAGAAGAGATCGTCATCATCCAGAAAAATCAAATACTGCCCAAGTGCGCTTTCCATACCGAAATTTGCCGCTGCAGATCGTGCCAACGTACCAGCCGACTGAACCAGTCTTATGGGGAACCGGCCACAAGTGTTTCCTAGCGCATCGTGTTTGCGGCCTGTAGCATTGACCACTACCACTTCAATGTTTGAGTAGGTCTGTAACGCAATCGAGTTGAGCGCATCCTGAAGCACGGTTCGGTTCATGCTTCGAACAATTACACTGACTAGTGGCTGGCTTTGGGGCTGCAGTAGTGTGGTGGGAACAGGGGAAACTTCAGGTTTTGATGCACGCAATCGAAGCGCATCGGTGTCAAATTCGTCGAGATCAATCATAGATTGAGTGTATCGGTAGCATTACCACCCTTACGTACGGTGGCACACCGATCAATTTATCATCTGAGCCCTGCATGGACACATTTGACCCACTCCTAAACTTTGTTGCTTTGTACCCGAGACTTTTAGTGTTGACAGGCGCTGGCTGTAGCACCGAAGCGGGGATTCCAGACTATCGCGACGTTCATGGGGCATGGAAGCGCAGTGAGCCCATGCGCTTTCAAGTGTTTGTGGCCGACGCACTGGCCCGAAAGCGCTATTGGGCGCGCAGCATGGTGGGTTGGCGCACCATCCGCGCTGCTCAGCCCACCACGGCCCACCGGGCACTGGTGCGCTTGGAGCAAGCAGGTCGCATGGAGATGCTGGTGACCCAAAATGTGGATGGTCTGCACAACACTGCGGGTAGCACCCAGGTGATCGATTTACATGGTCGCATGGACACCGTGTGTTGCTTGGGCTGTGGCGTTCGCTCGCCACGCCAAGCACTGCAAGACGATCTGCAGGCTCACAATCCAAATTGGTTGCAAGGGAACGCGCGCAGCGCACCCGATGGCGATGCCGATTTGGACGCGCAAGACTTTAATGGATTTGTTGTGCCACCCTGTCCGCAGTGTGGCGGCGTGCTCAAACCCGATGTCGTGTTCTTTGGCGAAAGTGTGCCGCTGTCGCGCGTTGCTACCGTACGGAGTGCACTGGCACGTGCAGACGCCCTACTGGTGGTGGGCTCGTCATTGATGGTCTATTCCGGTTACCGGTTTGTAGAGGACGCCGTTGCCGCTGGTAAACCGGTTGCAGTTGTGAACTTGGGCCGCACACGGGCAGACGCCCTGCTGACTCTCAAAGTAGAACAGGAGGTCGGTGCCGCACTGGACCGGCTGGCGGCGCAGCTAGAAGCTCCGCCGCTTATGTAACAAACCTTCTATGTCAGCGCCGTGCGCTTAGCCCTTCCAGATAAACGGAAACTTGAGCTGCTTCATAAAACCATCAGGTACGTAGTCGCCCAGCACGCCATAGTGCTCAGGCCACAACTTGGTGCTTTTCACGGCTGTGCCGAATAGATAGTCGATGAAGGCAAAGTGCGCTGCGTAATTTCGGTCCAGCGCTTCCTGATCCTGGCTGTGGTGCCAGTGGTGAAAATTAGGCGTGACAATCACATAGCGCAGTGGCCCCAATCGGACGCTCACGTTGGCATGGTTGAACACCGCCTGGAAGCCAACGATGACGATGTAGGCATCAATGACCTCCTTGGAAAAGCCCAGCACAAAAATCGGCGCCAGCACCAACGTGCGGGTGATGATGAGTTCCAGAATGTGTTGGCGCGATCCTGCCAGCCAGTCCATGTGCTTAGCGCTGTGGTGCACCGCATGCAAACGCCAGAGCCATGTCTCGTGGTAGGCGCGGTGCGTCCAGTACTGCACCAGGTCGGCCACCAACACGATCAAAAATACGGCCACAAAGAATGGCAAGTTGCTCACCCATGCCTGAACGCCATCTTTTGCCGCCCAACCAAACAACTTGTGCACAAACAAATTCGTGGCCAACATGATGAAGCCCACGATCATGTGGTTGACGATGAAGTGGTTGAAGTCGGTTTGCCACTCCGGGCGAAACACTGGCTGGTCTTTGCGCAGCGCAAACAGTTTTTCCACAAAGATGAAGATCAGCGAAGAACCTAACAGATCCAAGATGAACCAGTCCAGGCCAATGTAAGGCGTGTGGTCAGCAAAGTCTTTCACCGGTACCTTGCTACCGCCCAAGATGGCGGTCAACACTACCAGTAAAAATGCGAAGCCAGACAACCAGCGCGCGCGGTTGAACAGCACATTGACCAAGGACATGCCGCCGGACAGCACCATCGCAACGAACATGACGGTACGGATGACGTCCACGTTATAACTTTTGCGCAGTTCTGGCGTCGTCAAATACTGCGGAAAGTGAAAAGCCAATACGCCCAAGAAGCACAAGATACCCAAAGAGAGCGCGATCACTCCGGTGATCAGGCCGTTGCCCTTCTGGAGCGCGCCATGGCCCTCGGTGAGTTCATTAAGTTTGTCCAGCATGTTTGTTTTTCCCTGTTGTCGGTAAGCAATCGACAGGGAGTATCTCATTGCGGCGTAGACCCAACACCACAGCACCGCAACACCGCGATTGAAACGGTGAACTCGCTTCGAAGGAAGCCGTATTCGTGACCTAGATTGCTATCAAATAAATAGCGTAATAGCTATATTACACGAGGGCTAGAGGCCGATTTTTCTGTACATTTGATGAATGCGGTAACACAGTCAAGTTGCTCAGGCACATTCAACGCGGGTGCATGGCCACAGCCTGGCACCTCTACGACCTGCAAGCGCCCTAACAAACCAGGTCCTCTTTGACGCATGGCCGATATGGTTTGTGGCAAGACAAGATCCGAGTCAGCACCGCGCATGCACAACACAGGGATTTGCAACGCATCGTAGTGTTGCCAGATGCTGTAGTCGTCCGGGTGGCTGATGAACTGCTGCACCATGGCGGGGTCGTAATGCGGGGTTACGCGGCCATCGGGCAGGCGGCGGGTAGACGTCTCGGTCAAGCGGCGCCACTGCGCGTCGCTGAGCCAGCCGTAGGGTTTGTAGACTTGGCGGAACAAATCTTCAAGCTCCGTCACCGTGGCAAACGCAGGTGGTGCGCCGGCATAGGTGCGAATGCGGGCAATGGCCGCCGCTGCTAATTCAGGTGCGTTGTCATTGAGCGTCAGGCTAATAATGCGATTTGCCATAGATGGCTGTAGCAACCCCGATGCGCACACCATGCCAATCGCCCCGCCCATCGATGTTCCCACCCAATGCGCGCGCCCAATGCCTAGTTGGTCAAACAGGTCGGCAGCGATGCGGGCGTAAAACGCCAAGCAATACTCATCCTCTGGCTGGGTACTCCATTGGCTCAAACCTCGGCCAATGGTGTCGGGACAAATCACCCGGTAGCGCGGGCTCAGATGCTCGGCCAGTTCATCCATGTCGCGGCAGGTGCGCGCCAATCCGTGCCAAGCAATCACGACAGGCGCATCGTCAGCGCCCCACTGCGTGTAGTGAATTTCTTGCCCGGCGCAGCGAAGGTAGTGAGACGAATAGCCCATGGTGTTTTCAGCGTAATAATTTTCTGGGGGTGCCGATAGTGGTCACGGCTGCGCACTGCGCGCACG
>JBDTAG010000124.1:0-10377 GCA_039924745.1 Rhodoferax sp. | reverse complement strand
GTGGGCGTGTCGCTGGAGCACATGCGGTACCACACAGAAATGGTGTCGCGTGGCTTGCGCCGTGCCCAAGCCACCGCTTGGTTGATCGGTGATTTGCCATTTGGTTCCTACCAAGAATCCAAGGAAGAGGCCATTCGCAGCGCGTCCGTGCTGATGCGGGCTGGCGCCCATATGGTCAAGCTGGAGGGCGGCGGCTGGACCACTGAGACCGTACGCTTTTTGGTGGAGCGCGGCATCCCAGTTTGCGCGCACTTGGGGCTGACGCCTCAGACCGTGCACGCACTGGGCGGTTACCGCGTGCAGGGCAAGACCCAGGTCAGCGCCGAATTACTGAAACGCCAAGCCCATGAATTGGAAGACGCGGGCGCGAGTATGTTGGTGCTTGAAATGGTGCCAGCCCCCTTGTCCAAAGAGCTGACCGAAGAACTGGTGCACTGCGCCACCATCGGCATCGGCGCGGGCAAGGGAACAGCCGGCCAGGTATTGGTGATGCACGACATGCTGGGTTTAAACCTGGGCAAGAATCCCAAATTCGTACGCAACTTCATGGACGAGGCCAGCAGCATACGTGGAGCATTTGAGGCCTATGTGGCCGCGGTAAAGAATGGCTCGTTCCCTGACGACAGCCTGCACGCCTGGTGATTACGCGATGAAACTGGTTCACACTCTCTCTGACCTACGCGACCATCTGAGCGCGTTTCGCCACCCTGCCGTCGTACCCACGATGGGCAACCTGCATGCAGGCCACTTGGCACTCGTGCGACAGGCCAAACCATTGGGCGACATCACGGTATCCACTATCTTTGTGAACCGCCTGCAGTTTGCGCCAAATGAAGATTTCGACACTTATCCCCGCACCCTGGACGCCGATTGCCAGCAGCTAGAGGCCGCCGGTTGCGACCTGGTGTTCGCACCCAAAGAAGCAGAGATGTACCCGCAACCGCAGACCTTTAAAGTGCACCCACCGGCCGAGTTGGCGGATATTCTGGAAGGCCACTTTCGCCCCGGCTTTTTCATTGGTGTTTGCACAGTGGTGCTGAAGCTTCTGTCGTGCACCCAAGCCCGTACGGCACTGTTTGGCAAAAAGGATTACCAGCAATTGATGGTCATCCGCAACATGGTCAAGCAATTTGCGATGCCAGTGAATATTGTCGGCGGCGAGACCCAGCGCAGTGAGGATGGCTTGGCGCTGTCATCGCGCAATGGCTACCTCAGCCCGGTCGAGCGCCAACAAGCGGTGCAGTTGTCTGCCACCTTGAAAAGGGTCGCCGAAGCATTGCGCGGCAATGCCACTGTAGACGCTGTGGACGTGAGCCGCCTTGAGTCACAGGCCATGCAAAGCCTGAGTGCCGCGGGGTGGCGGCCTGACTATGTGGCTGTGCGCCGCCAAGCTGATCTGCAGAACGTGCAGACGGGCGATGCCATGGTCGTACTGGCGGCTGCAAGGCTGGGTGCGACGCGCCTGATTGACAACTTAGAAGTATGAAAACAATTGCGCGTTGGTTTTTCCTGATATCGGTGCTTTGCCTTTCGGCCTGCGCATCCTTGCCCGATCACGTCGACCGGCCGATATCTACAGCACTGGCAAACCCTACGCAAACGCGCTTGGGAAGCGTGATCGCCGACCGTGCAAAGAAGGCCGGTACCAAAAACGATTCGGGCTTCGCGCTGGTTGGCAGCGCCTCGTTGGCTTTTACCAGCCGTATGACTCTCATCAAGGCCGCCGAAAAAACGCTGGATCTCCAGTACTACGCGATCTTCGACGACAAGACTACCCAACGTCTTTTTGATGCGCTGCGGGAAGCCGCTAACCGGGGGGTACGCATTCGCATCCTGCTGGACGATTTCAACACCTCGGGCAAAAACGCACAGGTGCTCAAGTTGGCGTTTGAAAAGAACATGGAATTGCGCCTCTTTAACCCGCTGCCGGGTGGCAGGAGCTCGATGGCTTTGCGTATCATCACGAACTTGTACGATGTTGATCAGATCCAACGGCGCATGCACAACAAAATGTTTGTGGCAGACAACGCATTGGCAATTGCCGGTGGCCGCAACCTGGGTGAAAACTACTTCGGCCAGAGCCCAGGCACCAACTTTGTAGATATTGATGTACTGGCTGCCGGGCGCATCGCACGCGACCTATCGCACAGTTTTGACCAGTACTGGAACAACCCGCTGGCCTACCCGGTGCAGTCGCTGATGACGGCCCAAGAGATAGAGGCACTCAAACCTGTACCGCAAAGTGGCAAACCCATCGAGCCCTTGGAACCCAATGCTGCAACCGCCGCAGGCCTTGCTGCCGCAGAATCTCTGTTACCTATGCCCGTGAGTAACACACCCTCTGGCACCCCGACTGACAATACATCCGGTACATCTACCAGCAAGATAGAACCACTGCCAGATTCAACCGACCTGCGGTTACTAAAGTGGACCTGGGCGCCGTCAACCCTTCTAGTCGATAAACCCGGCAAGATTGCTGCCGATGCCGACAGCACTGAAGCAGCCGAAGACACGACCGTAGACGGTCTGCTGCAATTAATGGCACAGGCCAAAACCAGCTTGCTGATCGTCTCGCCCTACTTTGTACCCGGTGAACGCACGATGGGCCAGTTCGCATACCTGCGCAAACGCGGCGTACGGGTGCGAGTTTTGACCAACTCGCTGGCGTCAAATGACGCGCTGGCTGCACATATTGGCTACGCGCGTTACCGCAAAGCGTTGCTGGAAATGGGAGTCGAACTGTATGAAATGCGTGCAGAACAAGAAGGGACTTTCCGTAGCTTTGGTTCCGCAGCGATTTCAGCGGGTTCCACCGGCGGTTCTGCGGGCGATGGCACAGACACTGCAGGCACCTCGCGCGCCAGCCTCCACTCCAAAGTGGTGGTAATTGATGGTCGGCTTCTGGTGGTGGGCTCCATGAACCTCGATTTGCGCTCGCAACTACAAAACAGCGAAGTAGCCATCGCCATCCGTAGCCCCGCACTTTCCGCCGATGCCATTCGACTTATTGAGCCAACCATGTCAACCGGTGCTTACCGAGTGGAACTCACCGGCGATCAGTTGATTTGGCATGCACCACAAGGCTCCAATTTGAAAGATAGCACCACGGAGCCCGACACCACAGCCGTGCTGCGGCTGGCCATCAAATTGCTGGGGCCATTTGCTCCAGAAGAGATGCTGTGACAGACAAGGTCTTCAATACAGATTTCGTTAAGACTATGTAGCTCCATGGTACTGGCCGGTGCCTCGAATCTAATCGAAGGTTCAGGTCATCGGCTATTGAGTAACAACTCCACAATCAACTTTTCGGGCTGTCTGGAAATGGAACCCCCATACATCCTGACATCCGCGCATCACGTTCGATGCCCCAGTACAGAACTTGCCCCAACAATGTTGGCTTGATCCAAACATGGGAAGAACACCGCTTGTTTACTGCTCATTTGATAGCGCCGTCTACCGGATTGAGAGTTACAAAAACCGATCCAATATCTTGCGGCTGTGCGCGTCTAAAGCCAGATGGTCTTTGATTAAAAAATGAATGCCATGGGAGTCTGCTATCAACAGGCTCCCAGCCGAGCCAATTCGGCGGATTTCTTCATCACCGCGCAATACAAATTCGGTATTACCTCGATCGGTTTCTACCTTCCACGTGCAGGGTGTGGAAAAACTACTCACCGAAACAATCGCGCTGATCACTGGCATGAATTCACGGGTGGCCAGTTCGTGCCGAACCAGCGCCTGCGCAGGCTCGGCCAATGCGTTCAGTGCCGCGATCCAGGCTACCTCATGCCCGTCCGTGTCGACCAGGGAAATGTCTACCTCGGGTGACTGGATTGGAAAAGCGCGCACAGGCACAACGCCTTCGTACCGTTGGCCTTGCACTGTGGTCAAAATCAACCTGCCAAAAGCATCACGCTGCAAAGTCCAGCCAGTGGTTTTCACAATGCTTTGCTCATTCATTCTGATGCATCCATATCAATATCCATATTGCGAGCCTGCGCTTGGTACAAGTTGAAGTAGGCGCCCTCTGCGGACATCAGTACATCATGTGTACCCTCTTCTACTACTCGCCCCCTATCCAAGACTACCAGCCGGTCGGCACGGTGCAAGGTTGACAAGCGGTGTGCGATGGCAATGGTGGTTCGACCCTTCACCAAATTCTCGAGTGCTTTTTGTATTTCTTTCTCGGTCTCGGAGTCGACGGACGATGTCGCCTCGTCCAAAATCAAAATACGCGGGTCGATCAGGAGCGCGCGTGCGATCGAAATGCGCTGGCGCTCGCCGCCCGACAGACCCTGGCCACGCTCACCCACCATGGAATCGTAGCCATGTGAAAGGCGCAAGATGAACTCGTGCGCGTGGGCAGCGCGCGCGGCGGAAATGATTTCGGCGCGCGTGGCGTCTGGCTTACCGTAGGCAATGTTTTCGGCAATCGTGCCAAAGAATAAAAACGGCTCTTGCAACACTAGACCGATGTTCTGGCGGTAGTCAGATATCGCATACGAGCGAATATCCACGCCATCGACTTTGATGGAACCTTCGGACACATCGTAAAACCGACAAATCAAATTGACCAGCGTACTTTTTCCCGAGCCACTGTGGCCTACCAAGCCAATCATCTCACCGGGTTCAATCGTCAGGTTGATGCCACGGTTGACCTCGCGGTTGCCATAGCGAAAGCCTACATCGCGCACTTCGATGCGTCCTTGCACCTTGCCCATGGGCACAGGCTGAACGGGCTCGGGCACGCTGGAGACGTGGTCCAGAATATCAAAAATGCGCTTGGCGGCAGACGCCGATTTTTGCGTCACCGATACGATGCGGCTCATGGAATCAAGTCGTCCATAGAAGCGGCTGATGTAGGCAATCGCCATCAGCAACATACCCACGGTGATCTTGCCCTTGGACACCTGCCAGATACCAAAAGCCCACACCACCAGCAAGCCAACTTCGGTCAGCAGCGACACGCTTGGAGAAAATAATGACCATATTCTGTTGATGCGGTCGTTGACCACCAAATTGTGGTGATTGGCTTCGCGAAATCGCTTGGCTTCTCGCTGCTCTTGTGCAAAAGCCTTGACGACACGGATGCCAGGAATAGTGTCGGCCAGCACATTGGTCACCTCGCCCCACACCCGGTCAATTTTTTCAAAACCGGTGCGCAGGCGATAGCGCACAAAGTGGATCATCCATCCGATAAAGGGCAAGGGCACCAAGGTGATCAATGCCAGATACGGGTCCATCGTAAACAGAATGGCCGCAGTCATGACGATCATGACCACATCGCTCGCAAAGTCGGTCAAGTGCAGCGACAGGTAAACAGCAATACGATCACTTTCGCTGCCCACGCGAGACAACAAATCGCCAGTGCGCTTGCCGCCGAAGTACTCCAGTGATAGACGGAGCAGATGCTCATAGGTTGTGGTGCGCAAATCTGCGGCAATGCGCTCAGACACCAGCGCCAGCACGTAGGTTTTGCCCCAGCTGAGTATCCAGGCTAGTAGGCCCGATCCTAGCAACGCGAGCAGGTAAAAGGCGATGGTGCCCGGCGGTACGGGCTGACCGCTTTGCAACGGAATCAACACTTTGTCGACCAGTGGCGCAGTCAGATAGGGTGGCACCTGGTTGGCGGCAGTGCCCAAGAGCATTAGCCCAAAACCCAGGGCAAGTTGCCCTTTATAGGGCTTGGCAAAGCGCCACAGGCGAAACAGGGTCCAAGTGGATGGCGGCGTATGGACCACCTTGGTGCAAATGGGGCATTCTTCTTGGTCAGGCTCCAACGGCGCTTTGCAACTAGGGCACACATTACGCAAAACCTGCACCACGGGTTGGCCACTGACGTGGCTCTCCAACTGGGCAAGAAATTGGTTAACCAAGCGAATAGCCTGAAGGTTTTGCGCCAAGGTAAAGCGCCAGGTGGCCAAAAGTCCATTGGTGTCCACCAGATCCAAGTGACCAACGCCAGCATGATCGTGGTGGCGCAGCACAATACCTTCTCGGAAAGCCCATTCGTGCCACCGAACATCGCCGCCGGATCGGCTGAGCAGACGCTGGTTAGTGACCAGAACCACGCTGGGTACAAAATTCAGCTTGGCATCAAGGTCAACCTCCAGCGCAGCCAAGACGTTCTCCTGTGGACGGAGTTGTGATTGCATGGCCTCGCGCCAACGGGCAGGAATGTCACCTAGGAGGGGGTTGGCGGCGAAAACGTCAGAGGTCATGGGATACAGCAGAAATTCTTTTCACTTTGAACCGAGAGCCGCATGCAAACAGATTGCAGCAAGCTCCATACTTTACGATACTCAGATTGGAGCATTCCAGCCTTGCCGACTGGACAATTGGAATGCACAAAATACACAACGCGGTCAGCACCACAATGGTGGACTGGCCCCCTGAAAAGCAGCCATGACGGACGAGAAAAAGATAGCGATTCTTAGGGTGACGCACCTGCGAGGCCCCAATATTTGGACCTACCGCCCGGTCATCGAGGCCTGGGTGGACATTGGCGAATTGGAGGATTTCCCGTCCAACACACTGCCTGGATTCGTGGACCGGCTCAGGGCCTGGTTACCCGGCATGGTAGAGCACCGTTGCAGCGAAGGCGTGCGCGGCGGTTTCTTCCAGCGGCTGGAAGAAGGCACCTATGCCGCCCACATCCTGGAGCATGTGACGCTGGAGCTACAGAACATGTCCGGCATGAAGACTGGATTTGGCAAGGCACGCTCCACGTCGCAGCGCGGTATTTACAAAGTTGCCTTCCGCACCCGGCAGGAACAGGTCGGGCGCGCGGCACTCGAAGCCGGCCGGCAACTGGTGGAAGCAGCCATCAACGACACCCCGTTTGACATGGCCGCGGTGGTTACCAATCTGAGCGAAATGGTGGACAACTTGTGCCTTGGCCCCAGTACCGGCCACATCGTCGACGCCGCCACCGAGCGACGCATCCCGTTCATTCGCCTGACCGAGGGGAACCTGGTGCAACTGGGGTACGGCAACAACCAGCGTCGTATCTGGACGGCTGAGACCGACCAGACATCAGCCATTGCTGAAGAAATTGCCAGTGACAAAGACCTAACCAAGGCCTTGCTTAAGTCGTGTGGTGTGCCCGTGCCAGAAGGGCAATTGGTGCGCAGCGCTGAGCAGGCCTGGGAGGCTGCGCAAGATATCGGTGTGCCGGTGGTTCTAAAACCATACGACGGCAACCATGGCCGCGGCGTGTCGTTGAATTTGTGCACCCAAAGCGATGTGGAAGCGGCTTATGCATTGGCCCACCGCAAGGGGGGTGGCAGCAGCGTCATCGTCGAAAAATTCATTCCGGGCAACGAGCACCGTTTGTTGGTGGTTGGCAAACAGGTCATCGCCGCGGCACGCGGCGAAGCATTGTGGGTTGTGGGCAATGGCATCTCCAACATTGATCAGTTGGCAGACGAGCAGATCAATTCCGACCCACGTCGCGGCAGCGGAGAAGACTCCCCCCTAAACGCCCTGATGCCCAGCGAATCGGGTGAAATTATCCTGGAGTTGGAGCGTGCGGGCCTGACACCAGAGTCAGTCCCGCCCAAAGATCAAAAGGTCTTGATACAGCGCAACGGCAATGTCGCATTTGACGTGACCGACGCACTGCACCCCAGCGTGGCGGCAGCGGCAGCTCTCGCAGCGCGCGTAGTTGGGTTGGACATTGCCGGAATAGACATGGTGCTGGAAGACGTGTCCAAGCCCATGCATTCACAACGCGCCGCCGTCATCGAAGTCAATGCCAGCCCCGGCCTGCTGGCCCACATTAAACCCGCTGAAGGCCAAGGCCGACCTGTCGGCAAGGCCATCGTTGAGCACTTGTTCGGCATGGACCGCGACGGTCGCATTCCCATTGTGGGCATTACCGGAACCCAGAAAACCGGGCGTATTGCCCGCATGGTGGCTTGGTTGGCCCATATTAGCGGCAAGCACGTGGGCTTGGCTTGTAGCGAGGGGCTTTACCTCGATGGCCGCCAAGTCGATGCAAGAGACTGCGCCCATTGGGAGGCTGGCCAGCGCCTGCTGATCAACCGCTCTGTGCAAGCGGCGGTTTTTGAAAATGGTAGCCAAGCCATATTGGCCGAGGGACTGGCCTACGACAAGTGCTCGGTGGGTGTGGTAACCGACGTTAGCTGGAATGCGTCGTTAGTGCCATTTGACATTTTGGATGCAGAGCAGGCCTACAAAGTGGTCCGCACGCAAGTTGATGTCATTCTGCCCACGGGAACCGCCGTGTTGAATGCCGCCGACCCGCAGGTAGTTGAAATGGCTGAGTTGTGTGATGGCAAGGTCATTTTCTATGGCATGGATGCCAACACCGCAGTCTTGTCAAAACACCGTGAAGCCGGTGAACGCGTGGTGTTTGTGCGCAACGATCAGATCGTGTTGGCGCAAGGTATGCAAGATGTCGCCCTGCTACCCCTTGCGTCACTCAAACCCGAAAAGTCATCCCAACCAGAAATGGTAATGGCGGCCGTGGCCGCTGCGTGGGCATTGAATATACCGCCCGAATTGATCGGCGCAGGCTTGCGGACCTTTGAGTCCAATCCCAAGAAAACACCTTACTGATTGAGACACCATGGAAGTAACCCGTATCAGAGCCCTGCGTGGGCCCAATTTGTGGAGTCACCACACTGCTATTCAGTCCATCGTGTCTTGTAGTGCGTTGGAGCGCGACATTGGAAAGATCGATGGTTTTGAGTCGCGGCTTCGCGCCCGCTTTCCAGAGATCAGCCCCTTTCAGCCCACTGGCCATGATGATTCCATTGCGACGGTCCATGTATTGGAAGTGGCTGCGCTGGGTCTGCAGGCGCAAGCAGGTTGCCCCGTGACCTTTAGTTGCACCACTCCAACGGTGGATTCTGATGTGTACCAACTGGTAGTGGAATACAGCGAAGAGGCCGTTGGTCTTTTGGCAATGGATTTGGCACAAGCCCTGTGCCAATCGGCACTGGACGACACACCGTTTGACTTGGCCGACGCACTGGCCCAGTTGCGCGATCTGGATGAAGACGTGCGCCTGGGGCCCAGCACGGGCTGTATTGTCGATGCGGCGGTAGCCCGCAACATTCCATTTAGCCGGATGACCGAAGGCAGCATGGTGCGCTTTGGCTGGGGTAGCAAACAACGGCGCATCCAGGCTGCAGAAATGGATGTCACCAGCGCCATCTCGGAGGCCATTGCACAGGACAAAGAACTGACCAAAAAGCTGCTCGCTGCAGCTGGTGTACCGGTCCCTGCCGGGCGCGCTGTCACCGATGCTGAAGACGCATGGGCAGCGGCCTGCGAGATTGGATTGCCCGTTGTCGTCAAACCCAAAGACGGGAACCAAGGCAAAGGCGTGACGGTCAACATCATGACCAAAGAACACCTGACCCAGGCCTACGCGATCGCCACTGAATTTCGCGACAATATCCTTGTCGAGCGCTATATGCCTGGCAATGATTTTCGTTTGCTGGTGATTGGCGACAAGCTGGTTGCTGCAGCGCGGCGTGACCCACCCAAGGTGGTGGGCAATGGAGAGCAAACTATTGCAGAGCTGGTAGAACAAGTCAACCAGGACCCAAAGCGTGGTTCGGGCCATTCCACTTCGCTTACCAAAATTCGCATCGACGATATTGCGCATGCTTGCTTGGCCAACCAAGGTTTCAAAGCCGACGATATCCCTGCCAAGGGTCAGCGCGTCAACCTGCGCAACAACGCCAATCTGTCGACTGGCGGCTCTGCCACCGACGTGACGGACGACGTGCACCCGGAAGTGGCGGCCCGCGCCATCGCTGCGGCCCACATGGTGGGGCTGGACATCTGTGGCGTGGACTTGGTGTGCGACAGCATCTTGCGGCCCATTGAAGAGCTAGGCGGTGGCATTGTGGAGGTCAACGCCGCACCTGGTCTGCGCATGCACCTGAGCCCCTCATTCGGCAAAGGCCGCCCTGTTGGCGAAGCCATCATCTCCAGCATGTTCAAGAATGGCCAAAACGGACGCATACCGATTGTTGCCGTGACTGGCACCAATGGCAAAACGACCACGGTACGGCTGATTTCGCACCTGCTGACGCAAAGCGGCATGTGTGTGGGTATGACCAATACCGATGGCGTTTACGTCGGTGGCAATTGTATTGATACCGGAGATTGCAGCGGACCCAAAAGTGCCCGCAGCGTGCTGCTGCATCCGGACGTCGATGCAGCCGTACTGGAAACCGCGCGTGGTGGCGTCCTGCGTGAAGGCTTGGCCTTCGACCGTTGCGATGTTGCCGTCGTCACCAACGTAGGTAGTGGCGACCATCTAGGCCTGAATTACATCACTACGGTCCATGACTTGGCAGTGCTCAAGCGGGTGATCGTGCAAAACGTGTCGCCCAA
>JBDTAG010000123.1:0-6258 GCA_039924745.1 Rhodoferax sp. | reverse complement strand
CGCTAACCGAGCCGCTGGTAGTAAGCTCGCCAGCTATGACCATTTTCACCAAAATCATTCTGTTCACCGACACCGATGGCCGCGCGAAGTTTCGTGAAGAAATTGTGCCGCTAGACCAGGGAAACCCGCAATCCATGCTTTCGCAAGTTTTTGATTCTGGTGGCTACCAGTTGCGCACCAGCCTGGTCGGCTTTCGCAGCCAGTTCCATTGCACCGGTGCACCGCAATGGTGTTTTATTCTGGGTGGGCAAATGGAGATTGGCTTGCAGGGAGGCGTGTCACGCGTCTTCAAACCGGGTGAACATTTCTATTCAGCGGATGTGCTTCCCGAGGGCGCTAAGTTTGACCCCGCAGTGCATGGGCATTGGAGCCGTCAAGTGGGGCAAGAGCCCTTGATCACGCTATTTGTGCGGGGCTAGCCGCCTTGCATCTCGCCCGACATCAGCGTCACCACACCGGGTGTGCCAGCATTGACGTGGCGAATCAGCGCATGCGCGATGTCGCTGGCTTTGATGGCGCGGTAATTGGCGGGCAAGACGGGGCTCAGGCAGCGCGCCAGTTTCAGGCCGATGCCTTCAGCCGCACGACCAGCCTGGGCCAACGCAGCGCGGTCACCGTCTATCAGTGATGGACGCGCGATCACCAGACTTTTGAAACCCATGCGCGCGAGCGACAGTTCCATCTCGCCTTTGATGCGGTTGTAGAAAACGGAGGAATTGGAGTTGGCGCCCATGGCGCTGATTACTCCTAATTTTGTAGCGCCAGACGCTTTAACGGCGAGGGCTACAGCCTCAACAGCCTTAAGGTCCAAGGCTTTGAAGGCTTCTTGGCTGCCCGCCACCTTGATGGTGGTGCCCAGTGCGATGAAGCATTCATCGACCTTGGGCAGTTTGGGCAAAGCGGCAAAGTCGACCACATGGTTGGTCAACTTGCTGTGCTGGATATCCAGCGGTCGGCGGCCCACTGTGTGAACCGCCGCAACCGTTTTATCGGCTAAAAGGTCCGCGAGGATTTCCCGACCCACCAGACCGGTTGCCCCCGCCACCAAAACCACCCGACCGTGAACCGCCGCCATTGCCGCCTCCGTTGCCTGAACCGCCGCCTGATCCGCCACGGTTGCCACCATAACCGCCACCACCACGGCGACCGCCGCGTTCGGCCATCATATCGACACTGGTGCGCATCGGGTCAGGTTGACCACCTGGCGCTGCGCGAGGAGGGCGTTCGCCCATGCCGCTACCAAAGCCGCCTTCGTGGCTGCGGGGTTGTGCGTCACCTACGGGTGGGCGTCCACGGCCTTGACCACCGCCGCCTCCACCGCCATAGCCTTGCTGGGGACCACGTGCGCCTTGTGGACGGGGAGCGTGGTGATCACCACCGCGTCCGCCACCACCCTGGCCGCCACCATTGCCACCGCCACCACCACCGTTACCACGGGGGGCTTGTGCGCCACGGCCACCGCCGCCACCGCCATTACCGCCACCGTTTCCACGTCCAGCGCTTTGACCGCCACCTTGGCCGGCCTTGTTCTCACGCACGCGCTGCAACATTTCGGTGCGGGCTGCGCGGGCAGCTGCCTGCATCACGTCGCGACTTGGGGGCTTACCAGCGCCGCCCCAGATGGTTTGGCGACCCATGGCGATGGGTTCGCCCACTTCGCCTTGCTCGGGGCCAAAACCTTCGATGATTTGCACCGGAATGTTTTGCTTGGTGAAGCGCTCGATGTCTTGCATGAAGCCTTCTTCATCCAAACACACCAAGTTGACCGCAGCGCCGTCGTTGCCAGCACGGCCTGTACGGCCGATGCGGTGCACATAGTCTTCGCTGACGTTGGGGATTTCGTAGTTGACGACGTGTGGCAGCTCGTCGATATCAATGCCGCGGGCGGCAATGTCAGTGGCTACCAAAGCGCGCACTTCGCCGCTCTTGAAGCCGGCCAAGGCTTGCGTACGGGCAGCCTGGCTCTTGTTGCCGTGCAGGGCCATCGCAGTGATGCCGTTCTTTTCCAAGAACTCGGCCACGTTGTTGGCGCCAAACTTGGTGCGCGTGAACACCAGCACCTGGCTCCACTTGTGCTCGTTAATGATGTGGGCCAACAATGCCTTTTTCTTGCCGCGGCCAACCGGGTGAATCACTTGGGTGATGCGCTGAACGGTGGTGTTGCGGGGTGTGACTTGCACGCTTTGCGGGTCTTTGAGCAGACCGGCGGCCAACTCTCGGATTTCGTCGCTGAAGGTGGCCGAGAACAGCAGGCTTTGCTTCTCTTTGGGCACTGCGGCCAGCACTTTTTTGACGTCATGGATAAAACCCATGTCCAGCATGCGGTCGGCTTCGTCCAGCACCAGCATTTGTACTTGGCCCAAGTCCAGCATCCCTTGCTGCATCAGGTCCAGCAAACGGCCGGGTGTGGCGACCAAGATGTCCACGCCCTTTTTGAGCTTGGAGATTTGGGGGTTCATGCCCACGCCGCCAAAAATGACGGTGGAGCTGAGCTGCAGGTATTTGCCGTAGGTGCGTACGGATTCTTCGACCTGTGCGGCCAATTCACGGGTGGGTGTCAACACCAAAGCGCGGATGCCGGTACCGCCAAATTTGTTTTGTGCGCTGCGGCTCATGGAGAGTCGGTGCAGCATGGGCAGCGTGAATGCTGCAGTTTTGCCGGTGCCGGTCTGGGCACCACCAAGCAGGTCGCGGCCCTCAAGGATCAGCGGGATGGCCTGGGCCTGAATGGCGGTTGGCGTTTCGTAACCTTGCTCGCGCACGGCTTTAACGATGGCCGCAGCCAAGTTCAATTCTTCAAAGTTCATGAGATGTGGCGCCCATCCAGGGCGCTTGGGATATCGGCCTGTTCTGGTACCTGGGCACCAGATCAGTCAAAGGCAGATAGATTCAAAGGCGGGACGTTGGATGTCAATCCTGAATCCCCAGCAATGTGCTGACGTTGTGGGCAACTGAAGCACCGCAACAGGCAGTATTGTCGCACGTTGACCGTGGTGGTGTTCAAAAACCTGCAACAGAGTGTTTCGTCGGTACGACTTCGGGGTGAGAATGCGGGGATAGCGCTGGTCATTGCGCGTAGCAACTGGGAGAATCTGTCCACAATGAAAAAGTTCTTGTTGCGAAGACTTGGCGTAGCCCACGAACCCGGCAGTACAAAACCGTCCCTGCAAGATTGCATTGAGGCGGTATTGGAGCAAAGCGATGCGCTGGTGGACGATGTTCTGTCGGGATTGAAGGCGTCGTTGTCGCAAACACGCAGCAAATCCATACAAATTGTGCCCAACCCAGCGATCAAGGCAACCATTGAACGTTTGTATACCCAGAGCGATGCATTCAAGGCCACCTTTGCCGAGAAACTGCGGATATCTCTGTACGGCGGTGATACGCAACGGGCCCAGGGTCAACCGCTGCGTTTTGATGATTTCCAGTTTTTAGAAGAAGAGCAAATCGATGCAAATATCGAATTCGCCCTGACGCAACAAGAAATTTCCATGGCAGTCGATGACGCACTGCCGATCCTCGACGCTCTGATGAGCAGCCTTTTGGGATGGATGACGGTGCAACCGCTGTCAAACCCACTCAAGCCTGAGTCCTTCGTCTATGCCCTGCGAGAAACTTTGCTGGAGCATGTACCCAGCGACGAAGCGCGCACCAGCCTGATGACGCCAGCCGCAGGCATGCTGGGCGTTGCTATGCGCCAGTTGTACAAGGAAGTGTCAGAGTGGCTTCGGTCCCAAGGCGTAGAGCCCGTGGGGCCAGTGCAATACCAGGGCGCAGCACATGGCGCCCAGAAAACGTCGGAAAGCTCGGTCACCCGCACCCTGTTGACATTGGACAAACTGCGCAGGCTGCTGTCTGGTGAATTGGACATGGGGCCTTTGAACGGCAACATCAAGGATTTCACCCATACCGTTCCGGCATCTTTCGTGGCGCTGGAAGACATGAAATTGATGGAACCCATGATGAAGCGTCTGACGGAGCGGGCCAGTCAGGCCGTTGCCGCCGCGCCCAAGGTCTCTGTGCAAGACATGCTGGAGGAGCGTGCAGAGTTGAAGGGCAAATCCAAAAGTAAAAAGCTGGGACGGGAGTTGGGCGAAGAAGTAGTACGCATGATGCTGGAGAACCTGGCACAAGACCACCGCATGCTCGGCGGCGTGCGCAAAAGCTTGAAGCGGATGGAACCCGTGCTGATTACGCTGTCGCAATCCGATGCGCGGTTTTTCAGCGAGCGCCAGCACCCGGCGCGCCAGTTCATGGACAAGATGACCAGCCGCAGCCTGGCGTTTACCTCTGAAGACCAGCCGGGCTATGCACACTTTCATAAAACACTTGAAAAGTCCGTCAACATCCTGATCAATAGTCCGGGTGACGCGTCCACTTTCGCCCAAGTGATGAAAAAATTGGAGACGGTTTGGGCCAGAGATGAGCACATACAGCGCCAACGCGCAGAAGAGGCCGCACGTGGACTCCTGCACGCAGAGCAACGCAATTTGCTAGCGTTGCGACTGGCAGAAGATTTTGCAGAACGGATCAAGAATAAGAAGGTTCCTGACATCGTCAGTGCATTCTTGCGCGGGCCTTGGTCGCAAGTCGTGGCCGAATCGCAGTTGCGCTGTGCTGATGGAGCAGTCGATACCGATGGCTATCTGGCCTTGGTGGATGACTTGATCTGGAGCGTGCAGCTGAAGCTGGCCCGGCGCAACCGGTCTCGCTTGGTAGAGATGGTGCCCGCCATGCTGGTCAAGATGCGCCAAGGGTTGGGACTGATTTCATACCCTGAAGAGCGCATCCCGGTATTTTTTGATGAATTGATTACTTTCCACGAGCAGGCGTTTGAGGGTGTTCGTCCAGCCACAGGTGCTGATGCGACGGACAAGCCGGCAGCATCCGACATTTCCGCTGTGGACAGTGTGGGGTTGCCGGTGGACGAATTCTGGATGGTGGACGACGAAGCCACCGATTCTGGCTATCTATTGGGTGTTCCCGAAAGGTTGCCAGAGGTCGAAGAAAGCGAAGTCCCCGATCCGATTGCCCAAATGGCGTGGAGCGCGCAGAGTCTCATCACTGGGTCCTGGGTCGATCTGGCGCTGGGTGGCGTGTGGGTGCGTGCACAGCTCACGTGGGCCAGCCCGCACAAAACCTTGTTCATGTTTATTTCGTCGGGCGGCATGGCGCACTCCATGTCCCGTCGCACGATGGACCGATTACGCGGCCTGGGCCTGATACGCCTGGTGTCAGACGGTCGGGTTATAGACCATGCCTTGGACGCTGTAGCCCAGGCGGCATTGCGTAGCGACGTGGATAAGGCTGGTGCGGGAACGCTGTAATTGCAGGCATTGGACGCGGGTCGCGTCGTGCAGTCGATAATAGACACCATCCGAACGCTAAATTCGTATCGCGTAGCCGCACGCGCTTTTAGCAAAGCGGTGCCGCAAGCATGAACTGATACCTGCTTGAAACCGCACCTTTTCCTAACTTTTTACCTGTAAACCCATGGCCCAATACGTTTTTTCCATGAACCGCGTCGGCAAGATTGTGCCGCCCAAGCGACATATTCTTAAAGATATCTCCCTTTCGTTCTTTCCCGGAGCCAAGATTGGTGTGCTGGGAACCAACGGTTCGGGCAAGTCGACCTTGCTCAAGATCATGGCTGGTGTGGACAAGGATATTGAAGGTGAAGCCATTCCCATGGCTGGATTGAACATCGGCTACCTGCCGCAAGAACCCCAGCTCGATCCCACGCAAACCGTTCGCGAATCCGTTGAAGCCGCCATGGGCAATGTATTTTCTGCCAAGGCCAGGCTGGAAGAGGTCTACACCGCCTACGGTGCCGAAGACGCCGACTTCGATGCGCTGGCTGCTGAGCAGGCTGAGCTAGAAGCCATCATCGCTACGGCAGGAACCGACTCCGAGCACCAACTGGAAATCGCCGCCGATGCGCTGCGTCTGCCTCCATGGGATGCCAATATTGGTGTGCTCTCCGGTGGAGAGAAGCGCCGCGTCGCGCTGTGCCGCTTGCTGTTGTCCAAGCCCGACATGTGGCTGCTGGACGAACCAACCAACCACTTGGACGCTGAATCGGTCGACTGGCTGGAGCAGTTCTTGCAACGCTACCCCGGCACCGTGGTGGCTATCACCCACGATCGCTACTTTTTGGACAACGCCGCTGAGTGGATTTTGGAGCTGGACCGTGGCTCGGGTATCCCGTACAAAGGTAACTACTCTGACTGGTTAACCCAAAAGGGCGCGCGCCTGGAA
>JBDTAG010000122.1:0-4881 GCA_039924745.1 Rhodoferax sp. | reverse complement strand
GATAATTTACCTTGGGGCGGCCCAACAGGAAATTGCCACCTCCCCGTTACGCTGTCACTTCTTGGGCATCTCAAATGGTTTGACTGTGCCGCAGTCAGAACCTTGAAAGCGGCCATCGGTTTGCATTTCCATTTTTTCGGGTTGGCCCTTGACGGTATGGGTGGTCGTCATATTCATGGTGTAGGCCTCAGAGCTCGTGAACGTGAAGGTACCCTGGCCGCTGCTGGGTGGCTTGGTACACACGTAGGAGAACTGCATGGTGTTGCCGCTGCGTGGGCTATTGGTCTGGGTGCAGTCGTTTTGACTGTTAGCGGACTGGTGGCTGGCCATCTGGTTGCGGTCGACCATCGCCTGTGTCATGCAAACCTTGATAGCCATGCCGCGACCGCCGCTGGTGCCCATCTGAATGCCGCGCTTGGCCATCATGTCCTGAATCATCTTGCGTTGTTCGGGTGGCATGTTTTCCATCTCCTTTTGCGCTTTGGCCATTGCATCTGACATATCCCCCGAGCCACCCTTCATCTGGGTGTTAATTTCCCAAAGACCAGGCTTCATGGTCTGTGCACTGGCATAGCCCGTGCAGGTTATGAACAACAAGGCGGCGATTGCGGGTGTCAGTTTCATGGGTTCACCTCAAAAAGTCGGATTGTGGCAAAAGTCGTTCCACTTGGGAATGGGTATCTGCCCGCAGGGACACAAAATGCCCTGTTTTGATCAACTGTCTATAGAATCAATGGGCCTATGGCCACCACCGATTCAAACCCTTTAGTCCCCGGGGAAACCGTGCTCGCAGGATTGGCGAACACGGGGTCCGCCCCTGCGGCAACCCTGTTGACCGTGCTGTTTGCCGATGTTGTCGGCAGCACCAAGTTGTATGACACGTTAGGAGACGCCTCCGCCAAACAGATGATCGACGAATGTCTGACCGTGTTGCGAGGCGTGGTGCAGCATTACGGGGGGCGCGTCATCAAGACCATTGGCGACGAAATCATGTGCGTGCTGCCCAGCGCCGATAGCGGCTGCTTGGCTGCCACCGACATGCACCATAAAGTGATGGCCTTGCCGATGGTGTCTCAGGTCAAACGCAGCGTGCGCATCGGTTTCCACTTCGGTCCGGTCATAGAAGAAAACAACGATGTCTTTGGCGACACCGTTAATTTGGCGGCGCGCATGGCTGGATTGGCCAAGGGTATGCAGATCATCACCACCGGTACTACTGTGGCGGGCATGTCCCAGATGCTTCAGCTGTCAACGCGCAAAATTGCGGCCCTGTCGATCAAAGGCAAAGGCGACGAGGTCAGTGTGAGCGAGGTGATCTGGCAAGGTGGCGACGAGCTGACCATGACCACTTCGTCGCTGGCCTTTACCAACAAGCCGGTGTCATTGCGTTTGGAGCACAGCACCCAAGGCCGTGCGTGGATCGTTGATAACGCCCACACCTCCATTGTGTTGGGCCGTGACGCACTGTGCGAGGTGGTGATTGCAGACCGCAACGCTTCGCGCCAGCATGCGCGCATCGAATGTCGGCGCGACAAATTCTTTTTGGTGGACCAAAGCACCAATGGCACGTTCGTAACGATGGCCAACGAGGCAGAGGTGCTGCTGCGCCGCGAGGAAATCATGTTGCGAGGCACAGGACGCATTGGTTTTGGGCATTCGGCAGAGGCTCCTGGCGCCGAGTACGTCAGCTTCACCATCGCCGGTTGAAGCAATCTGCCCCAGCGGCTCTGCCGCCGGGCGGGCATATCAGGTCGTTTTAACGACCAATTTGCCTCTTGCACCCGGTGAACTTTGCAGCCCTGCTGGTGGCAAAGAGTCGAACTTGCCGCGTACGGCTGATTCAGAACACGCAGGCGCGAAGCTTACGTTCACATCCGCACCATTGGAGCCGGCCAGCGCGAAGCAGGCTTGGCCTAACTTGGTGTTCAAAGCCTTCAGCACGCCGTCGTTGATCAAGTCGCTGGCATTGCCTTCGGCCAATTGCAACTGGTACTGACCTGCGTCCGATGCCAACTGCGCATCGAGCACCTGGCGGAACCCGCGCAACTCACGCAGCAGTAGCTTGGCCGTTTGCTTGTCTGGCAGGCCAGCGACGTTCAGGTTGACCTTTTGTGGATTGAAGTTGAAGTGTTCCAGGAAAAAATTCTTGGAAAACTCGTCGCCCACCAGTTTGCCAATCTCGGCTAGCGCAAGGTCTTCGGAGCCCCAGCTCTTGCCCGTGGGGTTGACAGTATTGAGGTAGACCTCTTCGCCGCTCGACTTGTCGATAGCCTTCAAGGTCCAAGAAGTGAGTGCCGTCTTGGTGATCGTCAGGCCTGATGCGGGCAGCTTGGCCGACAATACTTTGACCTTGACTTCACCCTGAATCTGGAAATCTGAAGGTTGGACCTTGGCGCCAGACTTCACTTCACCGTCGGCTGACCAGACCCTGAAGCCAAAGGACTTGATGCGTTCCTTGATCACGTTCTCGGCCACCATGGAGCGCTCGGCGGGTAAGGCTTGTGTTGTGTCCGCATTGCGGATATCCATCTGTATGGATACCTTGGGGTCGCCATTGTTGCGGATGAACTCGATCCGCTCTTCCTTCGACAATTGGTTCAGCGATTTTTGGACGTCACGCACGCGCACCACGGCCCGGGCGTCGGTTTCTACCAAGCCATCTTTGCCAGTTTCGGCTGCGCTTTCCTTGATAACCGTCTTGATGAAGGCGCCAGGTTGTGACAGCAGTTTGCGGTCCAGCACCGCATAGTTTTTGTTGATCGAATCCTTTTCAACGTACAGCGCAACGGCTTTCTCAACCAATTGGCGCATGACATCGGCGCGGGATTCGGCCTGGGCAGCCGCGGCATCGCCGTTGAAGCGCGCATCTTTGGGGTCTACCAGCCCCAAGGCACTGATCACCATGGTGCCGGAATCCAGTGCGGGTTCTACTGGGGTAACCGCTGCCGTTGCCGGTACCGTAGTCGCTGCTGTGGCAGGAGCAGGCGCCGTATCTGACGCGGACGTCACCGGCGCTGTGGCAGTCACCGAGCCGCTGGCATCGGTTTGCTGCGCCACGCCAGGGTTGCCAGCGTCCGGGGCGTTGCTGCTGCGGGTGTACAAATACCCACCACCGCCCAGCACGGCGAAACCGAGGACCATTGCCGCGATCAAGGGCGCATTGGATTTGCTCTTGTCTTCAGGCTTGGGTTGGCTGATTGCGGACTGTTCAAACAGAGGCGGTGGGCTGGCCTTTGAACCAGTTGCCGTGGCCACCGCCACGGGTGGAATGCTCAGTTCGGTGCGGTCGGTATCTGCCGCTGCTGCCGCGGTGCCCAAGGCATTGGCCGGTGCAGAACCCAGTGTGGTCTTGATGGCCTCGGCGAACTCTTGTGCCGTCTGGTAGCGCTCGTCCGGATTCTTTGCCATGGCCTTTTTGACCACGGCGTCAAAGGCTGCAGGCAGCGCCACGTTCAGCAACGAGGGTGCCAGGGGCTCTTCGTGCAGCACCTTGTACATGATGGTCGTGGAGTTGCCGGTAAACGGCTTCTCACCCGTCAAGAATTGGTACAGGATGACGCCACACGAGAAGATATCGCTGCGCCCATCCACCGGCTGGCCCATGAACTGCTCTGGCGACATATAAGCCGGTGTGCCCATGACAGTGCCCACTTGTGTCAGCTCGGATTTTTCGACGCGCGCAATACCAAAATCGGCGACCTTGATCTTGCCGTCTGGCAGCACGATCAGGTTGGCTGGCTTCATGTCGCGGTGCACCACGCCATTGGCATGCGCATGGGCCAATGCGTCCAGAATTTCGCCCATCAAGCGCGCAATGTCTTTCAACGTAAAGCGTTCGTTGGCCTCAAAGAATTCGCGCAGTTCTTTGCCTTTGACAAACTCCATCGCAATGAAAGCCACGCGTTGGCGCGCTTTGTCTGCGGCCTCACCTGCCACCATGGTGTGGTCGTCATCCACCGTGACTTCGCCATAGTCGTAGACCGCCACAATGCCCGGGTGATTGAGCCGGCCCGCCGCCTGCGCCTCGCGCTTGAAACGCGCCAGCACTTGGGCCGCCTCATCCGCGTTGAGCTGCTGCGGCAAGATGGTCTTGATGGCAACTGTGCGCTCTATGACCGGGTCATAACCCTCATAGACAATACCCATCGCGCCTTTGCCGAGTTCACGGCGAATGGCGTATTTACCGAGCTGAGTTAAGTTGGTCATGTTGTGAGTACCGCAGTGCCGAGTGTGGATGGGCGAAAGAGGGCGTATTGTTTTACTTGTGCTTTGCGTCAATGTCCCAGACGAGTGTCTGGACCAGACGCTGCACCATGGTGTCCAAGCCCACACCACCCTTGGCGCTGTCGGATACGCCCATGACACTGGAGGATGTGGCGCCCACTTCCATCTTCAGATCTTTGTAGCCCTGAGCGACTTGTTCGGTCGTGTTGGCATCCATGATCTTGTAGCGCATGCCGATCAACCAGACGCCGGTGGTGTCGCCGGTTTTAACCGATCCCGCGACCGTGCCTGCGGCGGAACCGGCCAGGCTACCACCGCCAAAGAGGGACAGCAAGCCGCCAACTGCGCGTCCATCGAAGCCCTTTTTGTTTTCGGCGATTTGCTCTGCTTTCAGAATGTCAAACTTCACGATCCATTTCGTGGTCTTGAGTTTGCCAATCTGCATGGTCTTGCGTGCAGTCGCTGTGTCACCTAAGTTATAGGCCAGCGAGATTTCGTTCAACATCGGGCCCAAGTCGGCGCGCTCCAGCACGGGAAAGTTGGCGTTGGACAATTCCAGTTCCGCAAAATCTGCAATATTGTTAGGCAGGAAGCGTTGCACAAAGGTGGCGTTGTTGCTCTTGATTTCGCCGGGGATGACGATCAATGCGGGGCCGC
>JBDTAG010000121.1:0-6588 GCA_039924745.1 Rhodoferax sp. | reverse complement strand
GACAATTCTGTCCGCTATGAGGCGACGCTCCGCTTTATAAACGGCCAAGCAAAGACCCTTCTGAGCGCCATCCAGGGCCAATAGGCTTTGACCCAGCAGTAGCGGAGTAACTCCATGTCCATGTTTTCCATTTTTAGCGTATCCGGCAGCGCTATCAGCGCACAGTCGCAGCGTCTCAACGTCGTCGCCAGTAATTTGGCTAACGCCGACGCAGTAGCAGGTCCGGATGGGCAGGGATATAAAAGCCGCCAAGTGGTTTTTCAAACTGTTCCCATGGGGTCGGATGAATCATCCGGTGTGCGCGTCAACGCTATTAGTGAAAGCAATGAGCCCATGCGGCGTGTGCACAACCCGTCACATCCCGCCGCAGATGCCGATGGCTATGTAAACCAATCAAACGTCAACCCGATAGAAGAGATGGTGAACATGATCTCCGCATCGAGGTCTTATCAAAACAACGTTGAGGTGATGAACACCGCCAAGACGCTCTTGCTTAAAACCCTGCAAATGGGTCAATAAGCCCAAGGAGACCCAGCATGACAACCGCCATCAATCCCGTCAGCAGTGCCTCAAGCCTGACCGGAACCCCCGCTCCAGCGAACACCGCGTTGAGCGACGCCAACGCCTCGCAAGATCGCTTTTTAAAGCTCTTGGTTGCCCAACTGAACAATCAAGACCCCATGAACCCCATGGACAACGCCCAGATGACCACTCAGATGGCGCAAATCAGCACGGTCTCCGGCATTCAACAGCTCAATGAGACCATGAAATCCATGTCTACTCAATTTAGCTCCATGCAGGTGACGCAAAGCGCCTCCCTGATCGGCCACGGCGCCATGGTGCAAAGCAATACGCTGTCGGTTGATGCCGGCAAGGCCCTGGGTGCGGTGGACCTCGGCTCAGATGCATCGAGCGTGAAAGTCCAAGTTCTCAGCCCAGGCGGACAACTTCTTGACACGCTGGATTTAGGGGCCTTGGCTGCCGGCCGTCATTCTTTCCAGTGGGATGCATCGAACTACACCGAGACCGCCAGTCCTACATTCAAGGTCGTTGCAGCCAATGGTACGAATGCCGTTACGTCAACTGCCTTGGCACAAGACACGATTACATCAATTGGCAGTACCAATGGATCTATGACTGTCCAGTTCAAAGGACGTGCAGCAGTAGCCTACAGCGACATTCAGGCCATTTTGTAAACCCCAGTCCGAACGACACAACGCAGCTTCCCAAAGGAACACACCATGAGCTTTCAAACCGGCCTTTCGGGCTTAAATGCCTCAAGCAAAAATCTCGACGTTATCGGGAACAACATTGCCAATGCCAATACAACGGGGATGAAGTCATCGCGGGCAGAATTCGCTGATTTGGTAGCGTCCTCACTTGGTGCAAGTAGTGGGAATCAGGCCGGAATTGGGGTGGCAGTAGCTGCGGTCGCGCAACAGTTCACCCAAGGCAACATCACGATCACCGGAAATAACCTGGATGTGGCGATCAATGGTGGTGGCTTCTTTCAAGAAACCATGCCAGATGGTTCCTTAGCTTACACCCGCGCAGGCGACTTCAAACTGGACGCAAATGGCGTGCTGAAAACGAACTCTGGGGGTAAGCTGATGGGCTATCCCACAGACTCCACAGGCCAACGAACCAGTAGCACATTGGGGCCGTTGGTCTTGCCTACCGGTTCGCCCATTGCAGCAAAAACAACCACCAGCATTACTGCGGAATTCAATTTGCCCGCGGCTGCTCCCCTCGCAGCTGGCGCTCCCGCAAGTGCTGGCCCCCCACCCGTAGCAGCGATTCCCGCCACACCGCGGTCCACTTACGGAACATCGTTAACCGCTTACGATTCGCAGGGCAACGCAGTTCCAGCGACGATATACTTTGAAAAAACGGCTGACAACACATGGGATGTTTATCCTGGCCTAGACAGCGTAGGACCGCCGCCTGTAACAGTTGCCAGTATTGGAACCGTCACATTTGACAATAACGGAAAGCTGTTGACGAACACGGCAACGACTGCGACGTTAACATCTCCCAACGCGGCGATCGGCACCTTTACAGCATCGCTGGATTTCGGCACAGCCACACAGTATGGAACCGGATTTTCCGTCTCCAACTTGACCCAGGATGGCTACACATCGGGTGAACTCACAAGCGTAAATATCGGTGAGAGTGGCGCACTTACGGCAACCTACTCCAATGGTCAATCTCAAATTGCCGGACAGATCGCCCTGATGAATTTTCGAAATGTCCAGGGCCTGGTACCGACCGGTGGTAACAATTGGATTGCAAGCTTTGAGTCTGGTCAACCAGTTTTGGGTGTGCCAGGCGAGGGGAAATTCGGAGCCTTACGATCGGGCGCACTGGAAGACTCAAACGTCGACCTCACGGCTGAGCTCGTCAACATGATGACCGCGCAGCGGACTTACCAGGCCAACGCTCAGACCATCAAGACGCAAGATCAAATCATGTCGACCTTGGTAAACCTGCGCTAATCTGAATCAAACGGAGTTCAAGCACTATGGACCGCCTAATCTATACCGCAATGTCGGGCGCAAACGCTGCGGCGAATCGCCAGGCGGTCCTGTCAAACAACTTGGCCAACGCGTCCACCAACGGCTTTCGCTCCGAGTTGTCGACCTACCGCGCTGTGCCACTAAAAGGCGACGGCGCCACCACCCGAGTATTCGCGGTCGAAGCCACTGCTGGCTACCTTGACCGGCCCGGACCAGCTCAAAGCACTGATCGCAACTTAGACGTCATGGGTAGTGGCAATGCCTGGTTTGCAGTGCAAGGGTTGGACGGCAATGAAGCCTACACCCGCAATGGGCATCTGGAAGTTTCTTCCGATGGAACCCTGGTCAGCTCGAATGGCCTTCCGGTTTTGTCAAGTGATGGTTCTCCTATTTCAGTACCTCAGGGTGCCGAACTCTCTATTGGCCAAGATGGCACGGTCACTGCCAAAGTTGGCACCCAACCGGCTAACAGTATTGGTCGACTGAAAATGATTACACCCAATGCGGATGCCCCCATCAAGCGTGGCGATGACGGTCTATTCCGTGCGCCTACTGGAGATCCGCTGCCCAACGATGAAACTGCCAAACTCATACCTGGCACGCTTGAGGGCTCCAACGTGAACCCGATAGAAGCCATGGTAGGAATGATCCAAACTGCACGCCAATTCGAAACCCAGATGCGCCTACTGCAAACTGCTGAATCCAATGACCGTTCTGCGGGACAGTTGCTGGGCATGCAAGGCTGATAGATCAACTGAACTGAACATTGATAGGAAATCGCCATGATCAACTCACTGTGGATCTCAAAAACGGGTATGGAGGCCCAGCAAACCCAGTTGGACGTCATTTCCAACAATTTGGCCAATGTCTCCACCAATGGCTTCAAGAAAGCACACGCCGTTTTTGAAGATCTGATGTACCAAAATCTGCGCCAGGTTGGCTCGAGCACGTCCGAGCAAACCAACCTGCCCACCGGCTTACAAATCGGCTTGGGCGTGCGTACCGTCGCCACGGCGCGTAGTTTTGCGCAAGGCAATTTGCAACAAACTGGCAACAACCTCGACCTGGCAGTGCAAGGCAACGGGTTTTTCCAGCTCACCATGCCTGACGGGACTATCGGCTACACCCGTGACGGAGCATTCCAACTCGACAACCAGGGACGCATGGTCAATTCCAACGGAATGCCCTTGGCTGGAGGCATCACGGTGCCAGCAAATGCTACCGCCGTCAGTGTGTCAGCTGATGGCACGGTATCTGCAACCATTCCTGGCTCCACAGCGCCCCAATCTATTGGGACCCTGAATTTGGCCAGTTTTGTCAATCCGGCTGGTTTAGAGCCCAAGGGACAAAACGTCTACGCCGAAAGCGCAGCGTCGGGCCAACCCAATGTGGGGACAGCCGGTGCGAACGGATTGGGAACGCTAATGCAAGGGTTTGTCGAAACATCCAATGTCAACGTGGTGCAGGAACTGGTGACGATGATCCAGACCCAGCGGGCCTACGAAATGAACTCCAAGGCCATCCAAACTTCGGACCAGATGTTGCAAAAACTCGGGCAACTGTGAGGTAGCACATGAAGACCACGCAAGACTTCCCACGCGCATTCGACGTGCTACGCGTTGCTTGCATGGCTGTCGCAATAACTTGGTTGTGCGCTGCGTGCCAGCAAATCCCGCAAAAGGTTGTAGTCGACTTCGCCCAACCACGCGTCAGCCAAGCCCCATTGGCGGCTCCCGTTGCTGCCAGTCCTGCTACGGGAAGTCTTTTCCACAGCACAGCCTATCGTCCCGCTTTCGAGGACCGCCGTGCCAGAGGAATAGGTGACACGGTAACCATCCAAATCGTAGAAAACGTGACCGCTAGTCAAGTGTCAGCCTCAACGCTCAATCGCAATAGTTCTATTGACTCCAGCATCACTGCACTTCCATTCAACAGTCTGGAAGGTTTGGGCAAGCTTGGAATTGGCGCCAAAACGAATAACGATTTCTCCGGTAAAGGAGGCACCCAAGCGGCGAATACATTTGCCGGTTCGATTACGGCTACCGTCATTGACGTTTTGCCGAATGGGCACTTGGTGGTGGCAGGTGAAAAGCAAATCGGTGTAAACCAAAATGTGGACGTTTTACGCTTTTCGGGTACCGTCGACCCTCGTCTGGTGCAGCCAGGCAGCATCATAAGTTCGACCCAGGTTGCCGACGTACGGGTAGAGTCTCGTGGACGTGGCGCCCAAGGGGAAGCGCAGACAGTAGGCTGGCTTTCCCGGTTCTTTTTGAGCTTTCATCCGTTCTAAAGTTATCCAGAATAGTGCCGAGGGGTAACTGATCCAACCGGATCAACCCACTTACCAACTCTGCACAATGACCAACTGGACCACCTCAGCGAAAACCACCAGCCAGCGGCTGCTGGGCTACCTGTGCTTGGCCATACTCATGGTCACCGGTACTTCGGCGCATGCCATGCGCATCAAAGAAGTGGCAAGCATTGAGGGGGTACGAAGCAACCAACTAACCGGTTTTGGTCTCGTTGTGGGTCTAGACGGCACGGGTGATCAGACTACGCAAATGCCCTACACCACACAGGGTTTGAGCAATTATCTGCAGCAATTGGGAATCACGTTGACATCAACTACCCTCGCGCAATTGCAGATGAAGAACGTGGCCGCGGTCTTGGTGACGGCCCAGCTGCCTCCATTTGCCCGTCCTGGTCAAATGCTTGATGTCAATGTATCGTCCGTCGGTAACTCCAAGTCGCTGAAAGGCGGTACGCTCATTGCAGCTCCACTCAAGGGCGCTGATGGTGAAATCTACGCCTTGGCTCAAGGCAACCTGATTGTGGCCGGAGCCGGTGCTGCAGCTGGAGGCAGCAAAGTTCAAGTGAACCACCTCAGTGCTGGTCGCATCCCAGACGGGGCACAGGTGGAGCGCGTGGTGCCTACGGCTTTGCAGGATGGTACGTCTGTCAACCTCAACCTCAACGCCACAGATTTTCAAACGGCCAGCAATGTGGCGCAGGCAGTCAATCAAAAATTTGGCCAGGGTGTTGCCCAGGCTTTGGATGGACGCACTATAAAAGTCAGCGCACCCACCAATCCCAACGACCGTGTCAATTTTTTGGCCCAACTCGAAGAGTTATCTGTACAGGCCACGTCGCCAGCTGCCAAGGTGATCATCAATGCGCGCACTGGTTCTATCGTGTTGAACCAGGCCGTATCACTGGGTGCCTGTGCTATCGCACACGGCAATTTGTCGATCAGCATAACGTCTTCCCCTTCCGTTAGCCAGCCCAACGCGCTATCTACCGGCGGCCAAACGGTGGTGACCGACAAGGCAAACATCGAAATCAAGCAAGATGCGGGCAAACTTATCCAATTGCCAGCCGCAACACAACTCACGGATGTGGTCAAGGCGCTCAATGCGTTGGGCGCTACACCTCAGGACCTGTTGGCTATTCTGCAAGCCATCAAGGCAGCTGGCGCACTCAATGCGGAGCTGGAGGTTATCTGACATGGGCTATGGAACCATCTCAACCAACAGCATGCAGTCTCTGGCGGCCGATGCAAAATCATTGGGCGCGCTCAAAATGCAGGCTGGCAAGAGCAGCCCCGCCGCCATCAAGGAGACCGCCAAACAGTTCGAATCGCTGTTTATGCGGGAGTTGATGAAGAGCATGCGCGAGGCCACGATGAAGTCCGGCATGCTCGATAGCCCTGGCGGTGACTTGGGTACCGACCTGCTCGACCAACAGTTCGCTGTTCAGATGTCTGGTCAGCCCGGCGGGTTGTCCGATTTGATTGCGCAGCAACTCACCCGCCAGATGGGCAATGCTGGTGCCGACCCTGCCAACCCCGGTAAAAACGTTCATACCCCCAACACCGTTAGTGCGCAAAAGGCGCCTGTTAGCACTGCACCCACTTCTCTCGGGAGCAAATCCACCCGCCGGCCAACGGAAAGTCAATCAAACTTTGTGCAGAAACACGCACAGGTTGCAACCGAAGTTGAAAAAGCGACGGGCATTCCCGCTAACTTCATGCTGGGCCAAGCCGGGCACGAAACGGGTTGGGGTAAGTTTGAGA
>JBDTAG010000120.1:0-8052 GCA_039924745.1 Rhodoferax sp. | reverse complement strand
CGTGCATGCTTTTGGAACACGCCGGGGAGGCAGCATGCTGTTGAAAGCGCAAATAGTACGTAACTCGCAGATCGAAATACGCTTCAGCGACGATGGTGTTGGCATTGCTGCTGAAAATTTGACGCGCATATTTGATCCGTTTTTTACGACCAAATTAGGGCAAGGCGGTAGCGGATTGGGCATGTCCATCAGCTACAACATCATCAACTCGCTGTTTGGTGGTGAGCTGGAAGTAGAAAGTACACCGGGCCAAGGAAGCTGTTTTATTGTGCGCTTGCCGCTGGTCGCCCCTCGGCACCCGGAAGACAACCAGCATCTCAGTATTTGACGCCTTCACGCTCCCTGTTTCCAGAGCCTATCTGGACGCGGCACTGGGGCGTTCAGCAACACGGTCACGCCAGGCCTGCAACGCGGGCATGCCTTCGCGGCCAGGATTGAATTTCATCAGCTTTGCAAATTCGATCGCACAAAAGGCGGTGATGTCGGCGATGGTGAAGCGCTCGCCCGCCACCCATGGCTGTCGCTCCAACACGTGGTCAAACCAGGCGGCAATCTCGCGCACCTTTTGCGCCTGCGACTGGCCAAACTCAGGAAACTGTGGTTGTTCTAGCGGCGCCAACCCTGGGTGGGTATGGCGCACGGTATTGGCAATACCCGCCAACAGATACAACTCTGACCGTCGGTCCGCCATCTCGATGAAGGCGCGCTCTTCGGCATCTACGCCCATCAGATTAGGCTCGGGGTACAGCCCTTCCAGGTAAGTGCAAATGGCGCGGGTTTCGGTCAGTACGCGACCATCATCCAACTCCAGAGCAGGCACCTTGGCCATGGGACTTTTGGAGCGGTAGGCCTCGCCTTTGTGCTCTTGTGCATTGAGGTCCACCGTGACCATATCAATACCGGTGATGGCTTTTTCCGCCATGAACATGGTGACGCGGCGGGGGCTGGGCGCGCCCGGGGAGTAATACAATTTCATAGTCTCAAAAGTCCTAGCTTGCTGGATTAAACCATTATGGCCGCCATCGCCTTGCACGGATCGTCAAGCCATAAACCCCAAGTTGGTTGGATAGTCAGGTCGACCTGCAACTGCCCCAAAGCGTCGCAGGTTGGGCAGAATACCCGCCAATTCGTTGTCGGCCACACCAAACCAGCTTGCCAGCGTCGCCGCATATTGGTCCACCGACGTGGTCGGCAGCAGGCGACCCTGGCCCACATGCCACTGGTCTTGTGGTGCAGCCGTGTTGGCCACGCTCACGGGTGGCGCCGTGCCGTAGAACGCAGCACCTTTGACCGCGCCACCCACCATGAAATGGTGGCTGCCCCAACCGTGGTCTGAGCCGTCGCCATTGGACGACAAGGTACGACCAAAATCCGAAGCCGTGAATGCAGTGACTTTATTTGCCACACCCAGTTCCACCGTGGCGTTATAAAACGCGGACATGGCATCGCTTACTTTGCCCAGAACGCCGGGGTGCTGCGCAATCAGGTTGTCATGCAAATCAAAGCCGCCGATCGATACCATAAAAACTTGGCGCTTGGCACCCAGACTGTTGCGTGCACCAATCAGCCGAGCAACCAGCTTTAGCTGGTCTGCTAAAGGATTGCCAGTGGGGAATGCGGTAGCAACCGTCGATGCGGCCAGACTGGATGAGATTTGTGACTCTGCACCGATCGCACGGGTTGTTACCCGGTTGTATTCATTTTCGAGCGTATGGGTGCGCGGTTGTTGCACCAGCCCAGCAAGCGCAGTTTTAACTGCGCTGGAACCATACACATTGTTTTTGACTGCATTGATTGACACTGCACCATTCGTACTGACCTGGTAAGCGAGCGCGCTGTCGCCCGACAAAAATACCGCGTTGCCGGTTACATTGATGCAGGTAAATAGCGCGTTTGCGTTGCCCGACAAGGCCAAATCTCCGATGTTGCCGCCCCAACCGACCGTAGAACCCTCTGGCGACGATGACTGCCAAATGGACTGTTGATCGTTATGCGAAAACAGCTTGGGTGGCAGTGGAAAGTTGGCGCGATCCGAACCCATGTACTGCGCCTTGGTCATGGGTGCGACCAGTGGTCCGACATTGAGTTGCACAGCGGCCTTGCCACTGTTGAACAGATTGGCAAGCCCAGTCATGGCCGGATGCAGCGCGTATTGTCTACCGTCGGGCAATGGCGCCACGGGTCTGAGCAACGTGTTGCCCAATGCAGACTTTGCCAACGCAATGCCCCCGGCCGTTTGGCCTAGGCGACCACCACGTATGGTGCTGTACTGGTTGTAGCTGGGATCGTCGTAGGTGACCACCGTGTTGGCATAGTCGTTGCCACCGTAGAAAAATACGCAGACCAAGGCTTTGTAATCGGTTGCATCAAATGCAGCAGCCTCGCCCATCGCCGCGAGATTGAGTGCAAACGGCAGGGCCGTGCCGGTCAATGCAAGCTGGGAGCTGCGACGTAAAAACGCACGGCGGCTGTGTTTATCAGAATCAAGCAGGTGCATGGCGCCTCCTATTTTTGGATCAGGTATTCGCTAGAGGCCATCACCAGTAAAACGGCTGCGGCCACACGGTCCAGCTTGGCTTTGTCTGTGCTCGTGGCGATGAGAGGCGTGGCATTGAGCGCCGTTACGATCAGGGTTTGGGTGGCTGCAGACAACTGCCCGGCGCAGAGCAAAAGCCCCAGGCGTTTGACCAGGCTCGTAGCATCCAATACCAGCGCTAGTTCAGCCGTGTACGCAGCGGTGATGTCGTAACCATTGGTCGTGTTGCTGGCACTTTGCGGAAGGTCTGGTGCATTGACATAAATTCCGTTGCGGATGACGCCTTGCATGAAGTTAAGGTACCCCCCAACACTGCTTTCGTTGACCAACTGGAATTCTGGCGCCGGTGTCAAACTTGCACTGAGCGCGGTGGATGGGGGCACATAGCCCGGCCGGAAAAAGTTGAACACGCTGGGGGAGCGCATAGGACTTTGCCCCAATTGGGTAGCAGGGTTGCTGTAGTCGCCCATCTTCCAGCTACCACGCGCGGAATGAATGCCAAAACTGCGACCCCATTGCACCATGCGCACCATGGGTTCGCGCAGTTTGCCAAACCCGGGTTGGTTAAGCCCGGCAGGGTTGCGGGCTTCGTCGTCCAACAAGATGGCAGAAACCACCGCTTGCAAATCACCGCGCACGCCAGAGCCGTTGTTGTTGAAAGTGCTCGCCACCCGAGCCACATACGCGGGACTGGGGTTACTGGTGACCAGCTTTTGGATCATTTGTTTACCGAAAAATGGGCCCACGTTGGGGTGGTTGAACAGCGTGTCTAACGCAATCTTTAAAGCGGCTGCGCCGTCAGAATTGGCAGGGACGCTTGCACCCAAAAAAGTTGAAGCCAGTGTGGAATGGTTGGCTGGGTTCAAGCGCATGGGCAGCCGCGTAAACACCATGTTGGGAATGTTGCGACGGCTGACAGGCTCCAGCGTGTTGACGTTTTGCGTTTGATCAATGTCCCAACCCGTAAAAACGCGCGCAATGTTGGTAATGTCGTTTTGGGTGTAGGTTTCCAGCTTGTTGCCGTTGGCATCGAGTTTCACCGTACCGTCGAGGTTCAGCTGGTAAAGCCCCAAGGTGAACAACTGCATGACCTCTCGGCCATAGTTTTCATCCGGCGCACGACCTGTAGCGGCGTTCTCCTTTAGATTGCCTTTGACGTTGAGGTAGTAGCCCATCGCCGCATTCAGCGTCACGTCTTGCAGCAGATTGCGGAAGTTGCCAAAGGCCTCAGCCGACAACATGTCCCACCAAGCCGCAATGGCATGGCTGCGCCAGGAAAAATCCAGCCCCGACAACGACACAACAAAAATTTCCGACATTGCCAGTGCTACCCGTTTGCGCAGTTGGTCTGGCGAAGTCATCAACTGGTTCCACAGCATGTAGTCGCCAGGATACGTGTTGTCGTAATAGTTGGTTGTATTGCTAATCGTGCCGTAACCACGCTGGTTCAGCCAGTCAAAACCGAAAGCGCTGACCGGTGTCGCCATTTGCTGCGACAGCCAGGCCGCATACGGCGTGTTGCGCAAAGTTGCGATGTCTGCATCCGACGCAGAAAACTGGGCTTGCAAAAGAAAACGTGCAGCCTCCTCATCGGTGGTGGCCACCGAGTAAGTCATGACTGGCGTGCCGGGGGTTGTGCCCGTTGACGGTGTGGTTGTCGAAGTGCCACCGCCGCCGCCGCATGCTGAAACCAGCGCAGACGCCGCTAAAGCGGCACCCATGCTCAATGGCGTAGCGCTTGAACTTACGCTTTCTTCCAGCGGCGGAAGTTCCGTGATTTCAGTGTCGAGCATATTGTGTGCACCTGTGTTGCCTGAAAGTGCAGCTTAGCGACTATGTCTCCAAGCAATGGCCACAAATACGCCCGATTGGGATTTAACTGTTACGGCTGGTAACCGAAGCCTGCAGTAAATCGCGGGTGCGCACGGCTTCGGTGCGCGCTGCTGATGCGAAGTCTGCACCCGCAGATGCGTACAGAATGGCACGGGACGAATTGACGACGATGGGTGCAACGGTCTCACCGTTCTCACTGCGCCATCCAGCCTTGACTGTGGCCGCGGCGTCACCCCCTTGTGCGCCCACCCCTGGTATGAGCAACGGTACTGTAGGCGCCAGCGCGCGCACACGCTCAATCTCTGCAGGGTAAGTTGCACCTACAACCAGCCCCAACTGCCCGTTGAGGTTCCACGGGCCTTGTGCCAGACGCGCAATGTGCTCGTACAAGAAGGGTTGACCATCGACCGACGCCAAACGCTGTGACTGCAAATCGTCACCTCCAGGATTGGAGGTGCGGCACAGCAAAAAAGCCCCCTTGTCGTAGTATTTCAAATAGGGCGCCACCGAATCAAAACCCATGAACGGTGAAAGCGTAACGGCATCCGCGCCATAACGCTCAAAGGCTTCGATCGCGTATTGTTCAGCCGTGCTGCCGATGTCGCCGCGCTTGGCGTCCAAAATGACCGGTACGTGGGGCGCTGCGCTACGCATATGGGCCACCAGACGTTCCAATTGCGCTTCGGCGCGGTGCGCGGCAAAGTAGGCGATTTGCGGTTTGAAGGCGATGACCATATCGGCAGTGGCGTCAACGATGGCCGCGCAGAAGTCGTAAATACGATTGGAATCACCGCGGTATTGGTCTGGAAATTTGGCAGGGTCCGGGTCCAGGCCCACGCACAACAAGGAACCGTTTTGGCGCTCGGCAGTGCGCAACTGGTCTAGAAAATTCATGGGCCCTATTGTAGGGAGCCGTCCAGTATGTCCATGGCGAGGCACAGATCGGCCCAGGCCTTGGCTTTATTGGCACTGGCGCGCAACAATACCGCGGGGTGGTAACTGACGATGACTGGGGTTCCCCGGTAGCGATAGACACGTCCACGCTGTTTATCCAGTGGCAAGGCCGCGTCCTGCGGATGTTCTTCCAATAGCAACTGTGTAGCGAAACGTCCCACGGCCAAAATGACCTTGGGTTGTACCAACTCGATCTCGCGGTGCAAATAGTGCGCACATTGCGCCAAATCTGCAGCCTGCGGCAAACGCCCCGCGGGTGGGCGACACTTGACCACATTGCTGAGGTATGCCCCTGCGCGTCCGTTGCCATTGCGGCTGACAGCAACCGCCTTAAGCATGTTGTCCAGCAACAGGCCTGCTTGCTCCACAAAAGGCAGGCCTAGGCGGTCTTCGTCTTCATCCGGTGGGTCACCCACCACCATCCAATCGGCTTGCCCAATGGGGTTGGGGACGCGCAGCGTGGAGTGCTTGCGCCCGGCACAGAGGCTGCAGGCCTTGCAGGCTGCGGCCACATCGGCTAACGCGGGCCACGCCATGTCCTGCAAGGCCAGGGGGTGGCCCGCTGCTACTGGGGACGTCGTCGGCGCCCTTACAGGCATAGGCGCAAGCCCGCTGGTAACACGCTCCACGGCGACCGCCAGGTCTGGAAAAACTCCATCGTCTGGCGTTCGCACCGTATCGGGCAGCCACACGCGCACACCCATCTCTTGCAACATGGCGCGTTGTCGGTGGTCGAGATCCAAAGTCATCGTGCGATTATGGATTCACAACAGACGCAGGCCCATGACGACTGCATCTTCGCGCTTGCCATGGCCTGCAGGGTAGTAGTCCTTGCGCACGCCCACTCGGGCATAACCTTGGGCCTCGTAGACGCGCAGGGCGCGGGCATTGCCCACCCGTACCTCCAACCACAACCATTGGGCCGCACGACCGCGCGCCCACAGCGCCAGCGCGTCCAACATGACACGCGACCAGCCCTGGCGCTGGAATTCGGGTGCGACGGTGATATTGAGCAAATGCACTTCCTCCACACCCTGCATGGCCACAAAGTAGCCCAGCAGCGTATCACCTGCCAGAAGCAACTGGGCTTGGTTACCCGATTGCAGCGCATCCAAGAAATTGGTTCGGTTCCAGGGGTGCGCATAAGCGCGTTGCTCGATCTGCACCACCGCATCAATACGATCGACCAGCAGTGGCTCAAACTGGACCTCGATAGCAGGGGGACTATCGCTGCGCATGGTCAGTGGGTGGACGTTGTCGCCAGTGCCGCAGCCTTCTCCGCCATACGCTCTGCCGTGGTCTTGGCGACCTTGTCGCGAATGTAGCTGGGCAAGGCATGCTCGGCGGTTACAGCTTTTCCGGCCGCCAACAATGCGGGCGCCAGGCGCAACATGGCGGTTGCAGTGGGTAAAGCAGTGATGCGTTTGGCAGTGACGGCAGCCGGCTCTAACGCGGCAACTCGCTCGCCGTAGACGGCAAACACATTGCCGGCAAGTAGCCACAGGCTCTCGGTTGCTGTTGAATGTTCCACGGGGCGCGCCAGTTGTTCTGGCTTCACCAGTGCGCTGCCCCGTAGTTCTGTCCACTGCTCGGCGTTGAACGCGAAGCTTGCGCAATACATTTCGTCCATGCGCGCATCCAGCAAGGCCGTCACTACACCTGCTGCTTGTGTTGGCAGCGCTGTGTACCGCGCTTCTTCCGCCACTGCCAACAGCGAGTCGACAGCCAGTACGGGCACGCCAGCGCCAAAGGCCAGACCCTGCGCCACCGAGCAGGCGGTGCGAAGCCCGGTAAACGAACCAGGCCCGCTACCAAAGCAGATTGCATCCAACATCGGCAGGGTCAAGCCCGCTTGGTGCATCAAATCCAGAATAGCGGGTATCAATTCGATGGAGGCCTTGGCGCCGCCATGGGTTGTGTGCTGCCACTGCTGTGTCTGCCCATCGCACGTGCGGCTGACGGCAATGGACATCATCTCGGTCCCGGTGTCAAAAGCCAGAAGATTCATTGTTTTCGCCAAAGCACTTTTTGAGACTGCAGAACATGGCGTCGATTATCGGGGATGCCAAGGGGCGGTGCCCAACGCGGGATAATCCGCGGCATGCGCCATTACCCTCTCTCCAATACCGGCCACCCTACGGTAAACAGTCACCCAAACCCGTTGGCGAAATGGTGCGCAGCCCTTAGCCTACTATGCGGATTGCTGGTACATGTACAGGCGCAGGGCCTGCCCCCCGAAGTGGATGCCGCGCTTGCCCGTGCCAAGATTCCACGTGACGCGGTGTCGGTACTGCTGGTAGACGCGCAGGGCCAAGCTGCACCCCGCGTCAGCTACCGCGCGAACGTACCCATGAACCCAGCATCGGTGATGAAACTGGTCACCACCTTTGCCGCGCTGGATTTGCTGGGGCCTAGCTACACGTGGGCGACGCCGGTGTTTATGGATGGGCCGATTCGCGATGGCACGTTGCACGGCAATCTGACAATCCAAGGCCAGGGCGACCCCAAGCTGGTGTTGGAACGCATGTGGCTGCTGCTGCGCCGCGTGCAAGGCATGGGTATACGCACGATTGCTGGCGATATCGTGCTGGACCGCAGTGCCTTTGATGTGCCAAACGCAGATCCGTCTGCATTTGATGGTGAGCCGCTGCGGCCATACAACGCGTCGCCAGATGCACTGTTGTTCAATTTCAAATCAGTGGTGATGACATTTACGCCCGAACCGGGCG
>JBDTAG010000119.1:0-3227 GCA_039924745.1 Rhodoferax sp. | reverse complement strand
TGCAGTCATCCGCTTTCCAGAGGCATTGTCCACGGTACGGTTAAACCAGTTGGCCAATACCGGGGTGGCGTACTCATTGTGGCGGATCAACCCCGATTCGGGTTTGCGAGAAATCATTGCCGGCACGGATACGCCGCTAGATGCGCCGGTGGAACACACTCTCACCCTGCCCAATGGCCTGTGGACCTTGAGTGTGGCACCGATAGGCGGCTGGAGCAGGATGCCCGAGTTGGCTTACAAAGCGTTGCTCTGCTTGATGCTAAGCCTCGTCCTCGCTTATGCCAGCAAATTGCTTCTGGAGCTCAAGGCGCATGAAAGAGGGCAAGAAGCGCTCATCGCGCAACGCACCACCGAAATTGCCGCCTCACAAAACAAGCTCCAGGCTACCTTGGAGGCCATCCCCGATGTCATGCTGGAAATGGGCCTGGATGGCACCTACCACGACTACCACGCACCCCGTTCCAACACCTCGTTTCCACCCGCGGAATTCTTCCTTGGAAAAAAGGTCATCGACGTGCTGCCACCAGACGCAGCCCAAGCCGTTTTGGCCGCTTTGGAAGAGGCCAATGTGCAGGGCCATTCAGAAGGCTGGGAGTTTGCATTGCAAACATCCAAGGGAGATTTCTGGTTTGAGATCTCGCTGACACGCAAGCAAGACACAACCAATGGCGAGCCGCGCTTCATCGTGCTGTCACGCAATGTGACGCAGCGCAAAACCTCTGAGGAAGAGATCAACAAACTGGCCTTTTACGACCCGTTGACCAACCTGCCCAACCGCCGGTTGATGGTGGACCGACTGCGCCAGGCATTGGCCATCAGTGCGCGCAGTGGCAGCATCGGCGCCCTGCAGTTCATCGACCTGGATAACTTCAAGACTCTCAATGACACCCAGGGACACGACATGGGTGATTTGCTACTGCAGCAGGTCGCAAAGCGGCTGAGCGAATGCATGCGCCAAGGCGACACGGTGGCCCGCTTGGGCGGTGACGAATTTGTGGTGATGATTGAAGAACTGAGCGAAATCCGCGAAGAAGCCGCTGCACAGGCCGAAATCATTGGTGAGAAGATTCTCCACACCATCAGCCAGCCTTACAAGTTGGCGGGCCTGGAATACCAGATCACCCCTAGCATCGGCATCACGCTGTACTCCGACCAACAGCAATCCACCGATGAACTGCTCAAGCAAGCGGATCTGGCCATGTACCAATCCAAATCGGCTGGGCGCAATACGCTGCGCTTTTTTGACCCGGCCATGCAAGCCGTCATTACCACCCGCGTCAAGCTTGAAACCGATATACGCCAGGGTATTCTCAAGGGCCAGTTCCTGCTGTATTACCAGCCCCAGATCAACCGGGAAGGACGCACCGTAGGTGCTGAAGTGCTGCTGCGTTGGCCACACCCAGAGCGCGGCATGGTGTCGCCGGCCAACTTCATTCCGCTAGCCGAAGAAACCGGTCTCATTTTGCCGCTGGGCAACTGGGTGTTGGAGACGGCGTGCACCCAGTTGGCGCTGTGGGCCAAAGATGCCGGCACCCAGCACCTCACGCTTGCCGTTAACGTCAGTGCGCGCCAGTTCCGTCAACCGGACTTTGTGGAATACGTGCTGGACCTGATTGGCTACACCGGCGTCAACCCAAAACGGTTGAAACTGGAATTGACCGAGAGCCTGTTGGTCAATGACGTAGAAGAAACCAAAGCCAAAATGACTGCGCTGAAGGCGCGCGGCGTTGGCTTCTCGTTGGATGACTTTGGCACCGGGTATTCATCCCTGTCCTATCTCAAAAGCCTGCCGCTGGACCAGCTCAAGATTGACCAGTCTTTTGTCCGTGACCTGATGACAGACCCTAACGATGCTGCCATCGCATTGGCCGTTATCACACTCGGTCATGCCCTGGGCTTGGCGGTCATCGCCGAAGGGGTGGAGACACAAGCCCAACGCGACCATTTGCACAGCCAGGGCTGTGATGCCTACCAAGGCTACCTGCTCGGGCGCCCGATGCCCTTGCTCAATTTTGAAAACAGTCTGCACACACACGCATCCTCACCTACATGACTGAGAACACGCTTCCTGCCCCGCTATCGCATCCCATGTCTGTGGCATCTGTCACGTTCGCACACCAGGCCATTCTGGACCACAACCGCGCCGTGGTGGCCTACGAGTTGTTTGACCGCTCCGTATTAACCGATGGGCACACCGCGTCCAGTGACGCGCAAATGCTTTTCAACGTGCTGAGCGCGGTCGATGGGCAATCACCCATCGGCAACAAAACGGTCTTCATCAACTGTACCCACGACAGCTTGGCAGGTGGTCACCTGGATTTGATATCACCCGAGCGCGTAGTGCTCGAAATTCCGCCCTTGCCCATATCTGAGGCAGACCAAATTTTGCCCCGCTTGCCCCAACTGCAAGACTTGCAGCGCCGGGGCTTCAGGCTGGCGTTTGACTACTCGGTGCTGACGCATTCCTATGCGCCTTGGCTAGAACTTGCCGCGTATATCAAGTTCGACCTGTCTGTCATCCGGGCGCAATCGATTCCTTCCTTTGTGAAGCTGGCGCAGGCTAAGTCCAAGGCGCAACTAGTTGCTGAAAAGGTAGAAACGTCCGAACAGTACGCCATGCTGGCAGAGTTGGGTGTCAAGTTGTTTCAAGGATTCTGGTTTGCCAAACCGGTGATCGTGCAAGGCCAGTCGGTACGCCCAGCACAGGCCATCATCCTGCAGCTCATCAACCTAGTGCGCAGGCAAGCCAGCACGCCCGAGATTGAAGAGGTGCTCAAGCACGACCCCACGCTGTCCTTTAACCTGCTGCGCTTCATCAACTCGGCAGGGTTTGGCGTGCGCTCCGAGGTGACATCGTTTAAATATGCCGTGCTGCTGCTGGGCCTGAACCGGTTGTTCAAATGGGCTGCACTGTTGCTGACTACCTCGCGCAATGGCGACGTGCCACCCGCAGTTGGAACGACTGCCGTTGTGCGGGGCCGCTTGATGGAATTGTTGGCCGCCGAATCACTGCCCATAGAGGACAGTGACAACGCATTCGTCGTTGGCGTGTTTTCGCTGTTGGACACCATGTTGGGCATGTCTATGCAAGAAGCTTTGGCTACCATCACTCTGCCAGAGCCGGTCACCCAAGCGCTGCTGCACCGCAGCGGGCCCCTGGCACCGTTTTTGGAACTAACGATCGCCTGCGAAACCGGCGATGACGCGACCTTTGCCCGCAATGCCGA
>JBDTAG010000118.1:0-3389 GCA_039924745.1 Rhodoferax sp. | reverse complement strand
ACTTCGGTCCACAACCAAGTCTGCGGCGAAAGGACTTCCCCTTGTGGCGCTGCGGTGCCAACAGGCGCAACCCATAATTGGCGCCGCACGCCGTCCGCGGGGTACAAATTCACCACAGTGACTAAGTCAAAATCAGCTCTAGCCCACGCGGAATCTAATTTATCTGCTATTGGTTTGGTAGCGTCTCCCAGCAAACCAAACAGCTCAAACTCACCACTGGCATCGGTCAGTTTGGCTTTGGCACGCATCACAAACATGGACAGGCGCTTGAGGGTTGTCGGTAAAAGGTCTTTGCTGCAAATCAACAAAATTTCTGTAGTGCTGCGTTTGAAACCGATGAAGCTGGCCTGTATGCGGCCCTTGGCGGAACAAAACGCAGCAAGGCGTGCGGTGTGCATATCCAACAAAGAAAAGTCTTGGGTCAATTGCCCGTGGATGAACTTGGCGGCATCGTCGCCTTCGATTTTGATGATGCCCAGGTGGGTGAGGGGGGCTACGCCGTTCAATGCGGATGTGGTCGTGTTCATGCACTGAATTATCATTCCTCCATTGAATTCACTGGGCTTGTAGGGCTGTGCGCTTTTTCTTCACTTTGGTATTGGCCCTTGCACTGGGTGCTGCCGGGGCTGTCTACGTCTGGTTGAACCAACCTTTTGACTTGCCCACGTCGACCGTTGACCTGTCGATAGAGCCTGGCTTGGGCGCGCGCGATGTGGCACAGGCGGTCGTACAGTCAGGAGTGCAAGTCAATCCACTTTTGCTACAAGCGTGGTTTCGTCTCTCAGGTCAGTCGCGTCAGATACGGGCCGGTAGTTATGAACTGGACCGCAAGACCACCCCTCGCAGTCTCCTGCAAAAACTGGTGCGCGGTGAAGAGGCTTTGCGCAGTGTCACACTGGTTGAGGGGTGGAACTTTCGCCAAGTACGCGAAGCACTGCGTAAAGCCGAGCAACTGAAACCGGATTCACAAACGCTGACTGCTGGCGACATCATGGTGCAGTTGGGCCAGCCTGGTGTCTCTCCTGAAGGTCACTTTTTTCCAGATACTTATACCTACAGCAAGGGTTCCAGTGATCTGGCAGTGCTCAAGCGGGCCATGCGCGCCATGGACAAACGGTTGGCCGCTGCCTGGGCGCAACGGTCACCCCAGTCGCCACTAGTCAACCCTGAGCAAGCGTTGATATTGGCCAGCATTGTCGAAAAGGAAACGGGCTCACCCAACGACCGACCAGCCATTGCCGCGGTGTTCAGCAATCGGCTGGCAATCGGTATGCGCCTGCAAACAGATCCAACCGTGATTTACGGCCTGGGTGAGTCTTTCGATGGAAATTTGCGAAAAAAAGACCTGTTGACCGACACGCCATGGAACACCTACACCCGCGTTGGCCTGCCTCCGACACCCATTGCACTGCCTGGCAAAGCATCGCTACTGGCAGCAGTGCAACCTGCGGCCTCCAAAGCGCTGTATTTTGTAGCCCGAGGGGACGGCAGCAGCCAATTCAGCCGCTCTTTGGACGAGCACAATAGAGCGGTTAACAAATACCAGCGCGGACAATAAAGAAGTGACTATCCAGGTAAACAGCGGACTTTTCATCAGCTTTGAAGGCATAGATGGTGCTGGAAAATCCACGCATATTGACAGCTTGGCCCAGGCCTTTAAAGACCAAGGCAGGGTTGTTACCCTGACCCGCGAACCGGGTGGCACGCCCTTGGCTGAGCACTTGCGTCATTTGGTTTTGAACGACCCCATGGACGCGATGACCGAAGCCCTGCTCGTGTTCGCAGCGCGACGAGACCACTTGCAAAAAGTTATCTTGCCGGCCTTGGTTCGTGGTGAGGTCCTTTTGTGCGACCGGTTTTCTGATGCCACGTTCGCCTACCAGGGTGCCGGTCGCGGCTTTGACTGGCAGACGCTCTTGGTGCTGGAAGATTGGGTGCAGGGCAGGGTAGCGCAAGGAACGACTGCTGACACCCATCAGCCACTGCAACCTAACCTGACCGTATGGTTCGATCTGCCGCCAAGCGTCGCGGCGCAACGACTCAGCACTGCCCGGTTGCCTGACCGGTTTGAATCGCAGCCGGTGGCTTTTTTTGAGCAAGTCGTCAGTGGTTACGCTAAGCGTTTGGCCGCAGATCCTGGTCGCTTTGCACGCATCAATGCAGACCAATTGCCAGACGCCGTTGGACGCGATGTATTGCATGCACTGCGATCCAAAGGCTTTCTACCATGGTGAGCGAGTTGGTTTCACCGGCACCGCCACCTTGGATCGCAGCCCAGGCCAAGCTGCTGCTGGCCCAACGCGGGCACGCTTGGTTGTTGCATGGTCCGTCCGGGTTGGGGCAATATGGCTTGGCCATGGAGTTGGCGCGAGCATGGTTGTGCGAGCAGCCAAGCCATGGCGGTGCCTGCGGTGTTTGCGGTAGCTGCCATGCTATCGATGTTAGAACGCATGCTGATCTGTCTGTTCTCATGCCCGAAACCACCCTACTGGAAATGGGTTGGCCTTTGGGTGAAAAGGCGCAATCAGAGATTGACGACAAAAAACGTAAGCCCAGCAAGGAGATACGGGTTGATGCCATGCGGGATACCGTTGAGTTTTCACAACGGACCGCAGCGAGAGGACGTGGCAAAGTGGTGTTGGTGTTTCCAGCCGAACAGATGAATACGATTACCGCAAATGCGCTGTTGAAAACTCTGGAAGAGCCGCCTGGCGACGTTAAATTTGTGCTGGCTACCGAATCCGCCCATCAACTGTTGCCAACTATTCGCAGTCGTTGTCTCGGTCACAACATGCATTGGCCAGATGCCCAAGCCAGCCAGCAGTGGCTTATCTCGCACGGTTTTGATGCCGCGCAAGCGCAATTGTTGCTTCGAGCGATGGGCGGGAGGCCAGAGGATGCTGCCGCATTCGCTGCGTCTGGCCGCGACCCCGGCTGCTGGGCTCTGTTGCCCAAAGCGGTGAAACGGGGAGACACTGCCTTTTTCAAAGAATGGGCGTTGTCGCAGACCATCGATGCTCTGCACAAGCTTTGCCATGACCTGATGGCGGTGCGCGCAGGAGCAACTCCGCGGTTTTTTGATACTGGCGACCTCGCCTCTGACGCAACATTGCCTGCGCTGAGCGAATGGGCCAAGGGGCTTTCCCGTAACATGCGCACTATGGACCATCCATTTAACGCGGGTTTGATGCTTGAAGCCCTTGTGGGGCAGGCCAAATCAGTCTTAAACTCTGCACATTGAATCTGCACCATGAGCACCGCCCCAACTACCACTCCCCCAAGGCCCAGCGTCATCCAGCTATCCATCAAGGAAAAAGCGGCGTTGTATGCGGCCTATATTCCGCTATTTTCTGAGGGTGGTGTGTTTATTCCCACTGCGCGGGAATATG
>JBDTAG010000117.1:0-3033 GCA_039924745.1 Rhodoferax sp. | reverse complement strand
AAAAGGATGGATGGTTTCGAACTGCGCATGGACCAGTGCTGTTTTCACCAGCGGCGGCAAACCGGGGTGCAGTGCGTGGATGAACTGCTCCACATTGCCCAGCAGTGCTACCACATGCTCTGGCGGTGGCGGCACAAACACCGCATTGCCGGGCCGGCTGCCGCCAATCCAGTTTTGCGAGCGCCGCAACTCGCCCGGCTGCTTGCCCGTGCCGCGCACGCCGTCCAGCAGCAGGCGGTGGGCATCGCACAACAGCCGCACGCTGAGGGGCAGGCCCGCCGGGTCACGCAGGTTGTTCTGCACCAGCCGAAAAGCGCGCAAGTAGTTGGTCACCTCTTCCACGTCATCGCTGTTGCCCACGGCCAAACCGGCTTCGTCGTCAAACAAGTCGGTCAGCGTGGCCTGCGTACCCTCAATTTGCGAGGTGAGCAGCGCCTCTTTGCGAATGGCGCTGTAGAGCAGCCAGTCCATCGACGGCACCAGCCCGGCCACACCTGACAACCGGGCCAGCGCCAGCTCGGCAAGCCGGTTGGCCTCCACATAGCTTTCGGGCGCCAGCACAGGCTTGACTGGCGGAAGCGCGTGCGGCACAAAGGCCTGAACAGGCTCGCCCATGGTGGCGGACAGTGCGTAGGTACCGGTAGTGCGCATGGTGTTAAAGAGATATTGAATGAAGCAGCATCACATCAAACCAATCTTTAATATACGGCGCATGTATGCAAGCCAGTTGGCCGGAACCTCGTGGGTCGAATCGACTTGTAGCCCTCGTGGAATATGCTTAAGCAGCTATCAAAAACATAGTAACATTGGCTTGCCGTGGCGTCGACATCCGTTTGAATAGATAAGTGCTGCCAACATTCGGATCAAAATGGCGGCATAACATGGAACAACCAGGAGACAACCGCCATGGAATCCACACCAACCGCTGCCCCCGCCGACATCCAACACATGTCAACCTTCGCCGAGTTCTACCCCTTCTACCTCGGCGAGCACAGCAACATCGCCTGCCGCAGGTTGCACTTTCTGGGCTCCAGCCTGGGCCTGGTGTGCGTGGGGCTGGTGTTCGCCACCGGCAATCCGCTGTACCTGCTGCTGGGCTTGCTCTGCGGTTATGCCTGCGCCTGGATTGGGCACTTTGGTTTTGAGAAGAACAAGCCCGCATCCTTCAAGCGCCCGTTGTACAGCTTCATGGGCGATTGGGTCATGTACAAGGACATGTGGGCAGGCAAGGTGAAGGTGCTTTAGGCCATAACAGCGCCATGGCTGCCACCCCGTTAGGCATAGGAAAGTACCAAATCGAACGCGAACTGGGTCGCGGGGCCAGTGGCGTTGTCTATTTGGCGCGCGACAACTTCCGCGACAACTTGGTCGCCATCAAACAGATTCACCCGCACTTGCTGCAGGACCCGGCACAGGCCAACAAATACCGCCGTCTGCTGCACAACGAGGCGGCACTGGCAGGGCGAATCAACCACCCCCATATCGTCTCGCTCATCGACTTCGACGAGCGGGCAAATCCACCCTACCTGGTGCTGGAATACGTGCCGGGCCGCTCACTGGAAGCACATACCTCTCCCGACACGCTGCTACCGGTATCGGAAGTGCTGGATATCGTTTTCAAGTGCTGCAATGCACTGGAGTACGCGCATTGTCACGGCCTGGTGCACCGGGACATCAAACCGGCCAACCTTCTGTTACGCAATGACGGGGCGGTGAAGTTGGCAGACTTTGGTGCAGCGGTGTCACAAAACGGCGACGTTACCCAGATGGCAGGTTTGATCGGCTCACCAGCCTACATGTCACCCGAGCAGATACGCGAAGAAAAGCTCACACAGCATTCCGACATGTTTTCGCTGGGCGTGGTCCTGTATGAATTGTTAACCGGACATAAACCGTTTCAGGGTGAGTCCGAATACGCGACCCTGTACAAAATCGGTGCCGAGCAGCCGGTGGCTATGCGCGTGTTGCGCCCGGATCTGTCCGGCCTGCTCGACGATGTGGTGCGCAAGGCGCTGGCCAAGAAACCACAGGACCGTTACACCCACTGGAGCGACTTTGAGGATGCCATCATTGGGGCCAGCACCAGCCTGACCAAACTGGCTTCCCAGTTCACCGAGGTCCAACGGTTTCAATCTTTGCGGCGATTGGATTTTTTCAAAGATTTCAGTGATGTGGCGATCTGGGAAACCTTGCGCTTGGGCAGCATACGCACGCTGGGTCGTGGCACCGTACTGATGGAAGAAGACTCCATTGGACGATCGTTTTATTTGCTGCTGGACGGCGTGGTGAAAGTCACCAAGAAGAATTTGGCGCTGACCAAACTGCGCGCGGGTGTCAGCATTGGTGAGATGGTGTACCTGCAGCCGGGCAAGCAAACCCGCTCGGCTACCGTGACGGCGGAAACACAGATTTCAGTTTTGAAGATCAAGAGTGCGTCGCTGCAGCAGGCTTCTGCAGAATTGCAGTCTTGCTTCGACAAGGCTTTCATCAAGATGCTGGTGACACGCCTCATTGCAACCAACCAACAACTGTCGGAGTGGGATCTCCGTTAACGAGCTCCCGCGAATCCGCAAGAACCTAAACGACGACCGGCTCAGGCTCCAGCATGATCCCAAAGCGTTCATACACACTGGTCTGAATCGCTTTGGCCAGTGTCATCAACTCGCCACCGGTAGCGCCATTGCCGTCCACCCCGGCACCGCGGTTGACCAGCACCAGTGCCTGCTTTTCGTACACACCGGCCTGGCCCACGCTCTTGCCCTTCCAGCCACAGGCATCAATCAGCCAACCCGCCGCCAGCTTGATGGAGCCATCGGCCAGGTGGTAGTGCACCACCCGGGGTTCACGGGCGATGATGTCGGCGCATTGCTCAGGCGACACCTGGGGGTTTTTGAAGAAGCTGCCCGCGTTGCCGATGACGGCCGGGTCGGGCAGCTTGGCGCGGCGGATGGCGCAGACCCAGTCGAATACATCGCGCGCCGTCGGCTCGTCGATGCCGGTCTCGGCCATCTTCTTCTGCAGTTCGAGGTAGCC
>JBDTAG010000116.1:0-6151 GCA_039924745.1 Rhodoferax sp. | reverse complement strand
GACTCGGGTTTGGCGCAGCAGGTCAATACAAAACCGTTGGCTTCTTCCTCAACGCTCAAGGCTGACAACTGGTGGTTGCCGTGGTGAACCGACCCGCTTATGAGTTTGCATTTGCAGGACCCGCATGCCCCATCTTTGCACCCGTACGGCAATCCAATACCTTGGCGAATGCCCGCTGCCAGCACCGCTTCACCCGCTTCAACGCTAAAGGTTCGCCCACTGGGTTGCACCACGACGGAAAAATGTGGCGCGTCTGAATTGCTTACAGTCATCTTGTGGGTATCCTAGGAACTCTAATATGTGAACGGACTATCGATTTTGCCTTCAAACCAAGCATCTCTTGGCGCATTGCCTGCGCGATTTCGGCGTGAGCGGGTACTGATTGTCGGTTGTGGCGATGTAGGCCTACGCGTCGCCAGACAATTGCAGGGCAGAGTCCGCTTGCTCGCACTGACTTCGCAGCCCGCGCGGCTCCCCCTTTTGCGCGAACAGGGCGTGACACCGTTGCTGGGAAATCTCGACATGGCCGCAAGTTTGCGCAGGCTTGCGGGACTTGCTACACGTGTGGTGCATTTGGCGCCCCCACCAACCGAAGGATGGATCGATCCGCGAACCCAAGCCTTGGTGCGTGCATTGCGCTTGCGCAAGAAGCCGGTCAGCGCTGTTTACGGCTCCACCAGCGGAGTCTATGGCGATTGCGGCGGCAGTTGGGTTGATGAGACGCAAATGCCTATTGCAGCCACACCACGCGCCCAGCGCCGTACACATGCAGAAGCCAGTGTGCGGTTTTGGGGTCGGGCTTCAATGGTGCGTGCCAGTATTCTGCGCATACCCGGCATTTACGCGCCAGACCGTGAAGGTGGAACACCCAGAGCGCGTCTTCTGAAAGGCACGCCCGTGTTGCGGCAAGCCGATGATGTTTACACCAACCACATCCACGCTGACGACTTGGCACGTGCCTGCTGTCTGGCATTGTGGCGTGGAGCGCCTCAGCGGGTCTACAACGTCAATGACGACAGTGACATGAAGATGGGTGACTACTTTGACTTTGCTGCCGATCTGTATGGCCTGCCGAGGCCTCCCAGAATCGCGAGGGAAGGGGCGTCTGCCCATTTGCCGCTCAAGCTACTGAGCTTCATGGGTGAATCGCGTCGCATGGTGAACGTCCGAATGAAGCGTGAACTCAGACTTGTGCTGCGTTACCCAAGTGTACGCAGCGGTCTAGTCGCTTAGTTTGCAGGGTTGTTGGCTGATCCCTCTGGGTCCGTTTCGTCCGGGTACTGCAAGCGCAAGGCCGTAAAGGCATCCAGGTTGGACAGCAGCAAGTTGACCAGCGTAGGGTCGAACTGGTGTCCACTACCTTCACGTACGGCTTGTACCACCATCTCATTCGACCAAGGCTCTTTATAGCTCAACCGTGACCCCAAGGAATCAAATACGTCGGCCAATGCGGTGATGCGCCCCGCAATGGGGATGTCTTTGCCGGCGAGACCGCTGGGGTATCCACTGCCGTCCCAACGCTCATGGTGCGAAAGTGCAATTTCTGCAGCCAGCTTCATCAAGGCGCGATTAGAGCGCTGCAGAATCTCAAGCCCAAACTGGGCGTGTTGGCGCATCAGCGCCCATTCTTCTTCGTTCAGTTTCCCTGGCTTATGCAGAATCGCATCCGGAATGCCCATCTTGCCGATGTCATGCAGAGGCGAGGCGTTCTTGATCAGCAATGTTTGTGCCTCGGACAGGCCATACAGGCGGGCCAGTATTTCGCATGCCACCGCCACCCGTTTGACGTGTGCGCCGGTTTTATGGGTGCGTGCTTCTACAGCGTCTGCCAAGGTGAAAACGAGTTCCTTTTGCGTTTCGCGCAACTCGTCTTGCAGGTTGATATTGTCAAACGTAATAGCGACACTCTGGGTATAAATCTCAAGCAATTTCTGGTCCATCTTGCTCAATGCGCTCGCATGCTTCAGGTAAAGCAAATTGCCACCACCATTTTTGGCGTGGGAGTACAGAACATAGGCGTCGTCATAGTGTTGGCCTGACTTTTTATCGAACACCTCCCTAAACCGCTGCGCAACAATTTCGGGCAGATTGGTGCAGTTAGAGTTCGTGCTGAATTCGACGAAGTCACCCGTGGCTGCGATGGTTTTGGTCTCGTGCTCGCCACTGTCGGTATTCGGCAAAACAATGCAATACAACGCGGAGCGGTCCAGATGCAACAGCGACGTGAGCTGGTCTAACACCGCCGATGCGAAAATCGTCAACGACTCTGCGGTCTGCACCATGGCCGTTGCATTCAACACGCGGGCCAAACCGTCGCGCTGGGTTTCGATGACGCACAAATCGCGGTAGGCGCGCAGCTTGCTGTACAGCAGCGTGCGCAGTTTCTGAATCGTTAGATCGGTTTTTTCTTTGTAGTCATCAATGTCGTATTCACGGATGACGCGGTCTTCAGGGGCCTGACCGGGTTGACCCGTACGCATGACCAAACGTGTGCGGTGGTTCTCAAGCGTGTTGCGCACATAGTGAACGAGGTCCAGACCCGCATGGTCATTCTCCATAACTACATCCACAATGGCCAGCGCAATGTCGTCGCGGCTATGGAAGACTGCGCGACCGGCTTCACCAGAATGTGCACTGAGCAGCTCTAATCCACTGCCTTGAAATTCGAAGCCTTTGAGCGCCAGGCGGGTGACGGCGTGCACCTCGGCGTCATCGTCTACCAGCAGAATGCACCACGGCTTTTTGGGCATTTTCTTGATGCTGTCAGAGGAAGGCGAATCTTCGTCGGCAAAAATCAAATCCATGGGGCGGGTCCTGCTGAGTTCTATGTGCACATGCGTGTGCGAAAGATTCTACGCAGGTTGTGTGTCAAATGGGGAAACTTGCTGGCTCGGTTAAACCGTGGCCTGAATGCCTTTCAGTCGGGGTAGATGCGCAGCAACGCTTTCCACACCAGCCAACTGGTAATCAACGTAATAGGGCTAGCCCACAGCACGTCGCTGAGCCAATGGGCACCATCTGCAATTCGGGCAAATCCAATCACGAGCCCTGCGATGACCCCTGCAGTGCTCCATAGGACGCGGCGCTTGCGGTCAACCAACAGGATTGACACCAGAAAGATGCCGCAGGCCACATGCCCGCTTACGAATGAACAATTGTTGTCGCACTGGTCGGTGATAACGGCCGCACGGGTGAACTGTTGCGTACCTCCAAACGGCTGAACCTGGTAGGGGCGCGATCGCTGCCAGTTTTCTTTAAAACCACTGTTGACCACCAAACCCGGGCCCAAGGTACCCGCGATGACTACGAACGCCAGTAGCAAGCGCCATTGCTTATCCCATTTTTTCCAGCTGGCCCAAATCCATGCCGCCAAGGCCCCTAAGACGAATACGCGGAACACTGCGGGTGCGTAGAGGTTGATCAACTCCACCCACCACCACTGCTTTACGCCAGTATGGGCGTGTGGACCGAGGAATAGTGAGGCGGTCTGCAAATCGATTGCCATCCAAGCAGTTGGCAGCAAGGCCAAGGCTATGGATATACCAAGAATCCACCAAAACAGTTTGGGCGTTGCGTTGCGCGGCAGGTCTGGGGTCGTGTCAGTTTGCATGGACTGGGAAGCAGGGGCGATGCCGCAATTGTCGGTGATTTGCAGTGCCAAACCCATCGTGCGGTTGGCAAACACCTGCTTACAAAGCGTAGCTTCGATTGGATGCGAAAATCCGGGGCAGTTAATATCCAAAGACTTATTGCAGGGGACCTTCAAATATGACCATTCTTGTGACCGGCGGCGCCGGATTTATTGGCTCCAACTATGTTCTGGACTGGCTGGCGCAGTCGAATGAAACCGTCGTTAATCTGGACAAACTCAGCTACGCCGGTAATCTGCAAAACTTGGATAGCCTGAAAGTAGACGCTCGCCATATCTTCGCAAAGGGCGATATTGGCGACGTCGCGCTTTTGCCGGCCTTGCTGGCCCTGCACATGCCCCGCGCGATCGTTAACTTTGCAGCCGAGTCCCATGTAGACCGGTCCATCCACGGCCCAGGTGAATTTGTACAAAACAATATTGTTAGTACCTTCCATTTGCTGGAGTCAGTGCGCAGTTACTGGAGCACGCTTGCAGAACCCGCCAAGACCGATTTCCGCTTCCTGCATGTGTCCACGGACGAGGTCTACGGTTCGCTGAACAAGGGTGACCCGGCCTTTACCGAAAGCCACACGTACGAGCCCAACAGCCCCTACAGCGCCAGCAAGGCCGCCAGTGACCACCTGGTGCGTGCTTGGCACCATACGTACGGTTTGCCAGTGTTAACGACCAACTGTTCCAACAACTACGGCCCCTTCCATTTCCCTGAAAAGCTCATTCCCCTGGTGATCGTCAATGCGCTGGCCGGCAAGCCTTTGCCGGTCTACGGCGACGGCCAACAAATCCGTGATTGGCTCTACGTCAAAGACCACTGCAGCGCCATCCGCCGCGTACTTGAAGCCGGCAAGCCCGGCGAGACCTACAACGTGGGTGGCTGGAACGAGAAGGCCAATCTGGACATCGTGCGCACCATTTGCGGTCTGCTAGACGGGTTGAAGCCACGTAGTGACGGCAAACCCTATGCCGACCAGATTACCTTTGTGACGGATCGACCCGGCCATGACCGCCGCTACGCCATCGATGCCCGCAAGATCGAGCGCGAACTGGGTTGGAAGCCCGCCGAATCGTTCGAAACCGGCATTGCCAAGACCGTGGCGTGGTATTTGTCTAACCAAGATTGGGTGGCTAATGTGCAAAGCGGCGGCTACCGCGATTGGCTGGAAACACAATACGGCAACACCGCGGTAGGCGTGGCATGAAGATTCTCCTGTTTGGAACCGACGGTCAAGTCGGCTGGGAGTTGCAACGCAGCCTGGCCCCGCTGGGTGAGCTGGTGGTGATGGGGCTGGACCGCGCTACCAATCCCGGCGGATTGAGTGGCGATTTCACGCAGTTGGACGCATTGGCGGAGACGGTTCGCACGGTGCGCCCCGATGTCATCGTCAATGCGGCCGCCCACACGGCGGTGGACAAGGCCGAAAGCGAACCTGATTTCGCCCGCTTACTCAACGCGCTGGCGCCAGGTGTTTTGGCCGACGAAGCGCAACGCCTGGGCGCTTGGCTGGTCCACTACAGCACAGATTACGTATTTGATGGCGGCGGCGACCAACCCTGGAAAGAAGCCGATGCCACCGGTCCCTTAAGCGTGTACGGTCAGACCAAGCTGGAAGGCGAGCAGGCCGTGATGCGCTGCGCGCGCCACATCATCTTCCGCACCAGCTGGGTCTACGCCGCACGCGGTGGCAACTTTGCCAAAACCATGCTGCGCCTGGCCAAAGAGCGTGAGACGCTGCAAGTCATAGACGACCAATTCGGCGCACCCACCGGTGCCGACCTGATCGCCGATGTGACGGCCCATGTTCTACGCCAAGTCAAAGCCGAGCAGGGCGGGGGTGACGCGGCCTTGGCTGGCATTTACAACCTGGTCGCTGGCGGCGTCACCACCTGGCATGCATACGCAAAACACGTGGTAGCCCTCGCGGAATCTGCACAGCCAGCTATTAAAATAGTAGCAAAAGAGATTAAGGCCGTCCCCACGTCGGCTTTCCCCACCCCGGCCAAGCGCCCCCACAATTCGCGGCTGGACACCACCAAGCTGCAAACCACATTCAACCTGCAACTGCCACATTGGCAAGCAGGCGTTAACCGCATGTTGAGCGAGATTGACTATGGCCGCACCCACTAACACCCCATCCTCCAGCCGCAAGGGCATTATTTTGGCGGGGGGCTCTGGCACCCGTCTGCACCCGGCCACGTTGGCCATCAGCAAGCAGTTACTGCCCGTGTACGACAAGCCCATGATCTATTACCCGCTGAGCACCCTGATGCTCGCGGGCATCCGCGAAATCTTGATCATCAGCACGCCTCAGGACACGCCGCGGTTCGAGCAGTTACTGGGCGACGGCTCGCAATGGGGAATGAAGCTGCAGTACGCCGTTCAGCCCAGCCCGGATGGTTTGGCGCAAGCGTTCGTTATTGGAGACAAGTTCCTCGGCAATTCCCCGAGCGCACTGGTCTTGGGAGACAACATCTTTTATGGCCATGACTTCGAGCATCTGCTCA
>JBDTAG010000115.1:0-4909 GCA_039924745.1 Rhodoferax sp. | reverse complement strand
CGCGCGCCAACGGGTAAACGTGAACGACCCTGGCATTTTTACGCCCGCTGAAAACAGCGATATCAAGACCACTACTTCAGTCAATGTCTCCAGCAATGCGGATTGCTTGAGCGGGTTGAAGTGGAAGAGATTGAGCCCACTAGGGCCCACCAGCATGCCGACCGCGAAGTAAATGATGGCAGGGGTGACCGGTAACCGCCGCAGCAAGGTGGCCGTGAGGCCCCGAACCAGCAGCAAGCCACCGATGAGCAAAAACCACTGCGGGCCGGTCATGGGCTTCTGTGGTCCTTAGTGAACGACGAATTCGTAGGAAACGACTTCGCTTTCCACCATGTCCAGGATGTCGTTGAGCGCATCGTCGTCTTCGGTGCTGGACCAGGTTTCTTCCGGGTCGGTGGCAAATAAGGGCTCTATTGCCAGATCCAGGTACTGTTGGTTCGGCAGCTTGAGTACTTGACCGCCTTCTGAGGTCTTGACCAGCTCCCAGTCATCAGGTACAGACATTTCCAGCGCGATAGTGATATTGAGTTTTTTCATGGGGTATCCTTTTCTTCGAGAGGGGGGAGGTTAACCGATGCCCGTGAAGGGCTCTCAAGGCCCTGTCGCTTCACCGACGCAAAGCACGCTCCAGCAGCTCAAAAACGGCTTCGCTCAGAAACGCCAACAGGGCGGCAGGCAGTGCACCGGCCAACAGCAGCTCTCGGTCATTCAATGCCAGTCCTGTGACAATGCGTTCACCGAAACCACCTGCACCCACGAAAGCCGCAATGGTGGCCGTGCCGATGGAGATGGCCGTTGCGGTACGAATACCCGCCAGTATGGTGGGCAAAGCCAACGGTAGCTCAATGTGGCGCAGGCTTTGGGCATCGGTCAGCCCTAGCGATTGACCGGCCATGCGCACGCCAACTGGTACTTGGTTTATGCCAGACACGGTGTTGCGCATGATGGGCAAAAACGCATAGAGGGTCAACGCGATGAGTGCAGGCAAAGTGCCTATGGCGCCCAACAGCGAGATGAGCACTGCCAGCATCGCAATAGCGGGTACGGTTTGCAGCAGGCCGGTGGTGCCCAACACCGCGGCACTGAGGCGCGGATGGCGAATGGTCAGCACCGCTATCGGTACGCCCAGCAAGGTGGCCAGTACCACAGCAGATGCCACCAGCATCAGGTGTTGCAGCGCCAGGCGGCTCAGATCAGGTGCGAACAATTTGGCCCAGAAGCCGCGTTGGGATGGGTCTTTGCCGGATTCGGTGGAGGCAGAGCTTGTAACGTTTGCCATTTCAGCCAGCTGGTCGCGTGCAATTACGTCAAAAGCGACGCCATGCAACTCAGCGCGCGCATTCATCGCAATCATCATGGGCTCATTGATGCGGCCAGCCAAGGCTTTCAAAGCCGTCCAGGCGCGTGGGTGGCGCGTGGGTACGTCCAGTCGGTACAACAATTCGGCGTCATAACGCGGGAAATAGTGCAGGTCGTCATCCAGCACGCGCAGTCCCAGCGAATCGATCTTGGCGTCTGTGGTGTAGATGTCAATCACGTCCACTTGTTTGGACCCAATGGCGTCATAGGCAAGACCATGGTCAAGCCCTGCGGGGGTTTGCTTTAAGCCATAGCGCTGGGCGAGGCCACGCCAGCCATCTGCACGGCCGATGAATTCGTTGGACAGCCCCAACTTCAAATCGGGGTGGGCTACCAGGTCGCTCAAGCGGCTGATGCCCAAGGCCTTGGCATCCGCAGCACGCATGGCCAGCGCATAGCCATCGTTAAAACCCAGCGCTATGTCTACGCCCAAGCCCAAGGGTGCCAAGGCTTGCTGCATCTGCGCCAGTGTCATTGGGGCAGTGTTCTTCAATATCTCCTGGCTGATGGTGCCAGCGTATTCAGGGTAGAGATCGATCTGCCCGGCACGCAGTGCTTCGTAGACGATGGCCGTGTTGCCCAAGCCTGCGCGTACTTGGGGTGGAGAGGCAGTGTGTGGTGCCACCTGCTGAGCTAGCAACTCTGCCAGTATGTAAGACTCTGTGAACCGCTTGGATCCAATGCGCAATGGACTGGTATCGGTATCAACCGCAAAGGCCACTGTGCTGGTACCCAAGAATAGCGCGATCAACAGCGCAAGCGGGCCCCGGTAAGTGTGTTGTGGCCAACGTATACAAGGCATTTCAATCTTCTCTATTTGGTGTTCAGACGCCAAGCTGGCTGCTGATAGCGGCCGCATCGGGCGTTACGAACACGGTGTTGTGCCGATGGGTGTAGGGTCCGCCGCCCGGCTCTACTGCTCCCTGATCGTCGTAACCGACCGCCTTGAACTTCCAGACCGCCCCGATGCGTTTGAGATTGCCTACATGGGTGCCATCGGGCAGGTGCACGCTTTGCACGTTGGTGTTGACGGGGGTGAGCGTTAAAGGAGTCACGGCATTTGGATAGGGTTGGTGCCAAGGGTAACCCAAGTACTGTGGCGCCCATTAGCCTGAATAGGCCTGCATGCAGAGCCATCGCTTCATGCGCGCGACGATTTGTTCATCAGCTTGGCCTCGCCCAACGCCAGCGCTACAAAGGCGTCCACCAGCGGTGCGTGCTCCAGCTTGCGCTGTGCCAGGAGCAAGGTAGTGCCCGCACCCACGTCGGATAGCGGGCGGTAGCACACACCCTCCATTTGGATGCGGTCAAAGGAATTGGGCAGTATCGAAATACCGCATCCCGCCGCGACCAACCCGATGATGGTGGACGATTCACCCGCTTCTTGCGCCACATGCGGTACAAAACCGGCAGCATGGCAGAGGCTGTAAATTTGGGGATAGATGCCAGTGCCCGCGGTGTGTGGGTACATCACAAAGGGCTCATTAGCCAGCTCTTTGATGGCAATTTTTTTGCGCGCCGCAAGTGCGTGCGACACCGGTAGCACCACCACCAGATTGTCTTTTCGTAGCTTGCTGAATGTCAGCGTGTTGGATTCCATCGAGATGCCAAACACGCCATCGGGTGGTCGGATGAACCCCAGGTCCAGGCTGCGTTGTGCTATCGCATCCATCTGGCGCGATGTTGCCATTTCTTGCAGACGCAGCGACACCAGCGGAAACTGTTTCCGATAGCGGTTGATCACTGCCGCAAACAACGGCGTAAAAGGGGTGGATGAAGTAAAGCCTATGCGCAGTTCACCGGCTTCGCCGCGCTGGGCCCGGCGCGCGGATTCGGCAGCCTGGTCGGCCAGGGCCAGAATGCTGCGGGCATCTGTCAAAAAAATTTGGCCCGCTGCAGTCAGCCGTACCCAGCGTTTGCTTCGCTCAAACAGCAGGGCGCCCACGTCTGCTTCCAGCATCTGAATAGCATGGCTTAGTGGTGGCTGGCCGATGTGCAGACGCTCTGCCGCGCGTGTGAAATGCAGCTCTTCAGCAACGGCAATGAAGTAACGAAGGTGGCGCAGTTCCATATTTAGTTATCGATTTAAAGTATGAATAGACTCACTAATATATATTGGACAGGCCAAATGCAGCAGCCTACTATTGCGGCACTGATCCACCATAAAGCCTGCTGCATGCACACCCCAGCCCTACACCCGGGCGCCCCCATCTCCGCTGGAACGCCCGAATTTGCCCGCATCAACCGCGCCATGGTGTTTGGCGGGTTCTCGACTTTTTCACTGCTGTATTGCGTGCAACCAGTCATGCCCATGTTGGCAGACCAGTTCAAGCTGACACCGGTACAAAGCAGTTGGATACTGTCCATTTCCACTTTGACATTGGCTGTGTCTCTGATCATCAGCAGCGCCATCAGCGAGAGAGTCGGTCGCAAGTCCATGATGGGGCTGGCCGTAGCGCTGGCAGCCATCACCACCATGCTGTGCGCCTTTGCCAACGACTTCGCGCAATTGCTGGTGCTGCGCGCTATCCTCGGCATTGCGTTGGGCGGCATGCCCGCTGTAGCGATTGCCTACCTGGGTGAGGAGATCGAGAAGACATCGATTGGTCTCTCGATTGGCCTATACATCGCTGGCAGCGCATTTGGTGGCATGTTTGGCCGCCTGATTTCGGCGCTGTTGAGTGACTATCTTTCGTGGCGCATCGCGTTCGCGGTGTTGGGCGCCGCAGGCCTTTATGCAGCATGGGATTTTTGGCGCAACCTGCCGCCCGCACGCAACTTCCAACCTGTGCACCACAGTTGGCGTGACATCCTTGCCGGTGTACGCCTGCACTTTGCCGACCCTGGCCTTGCGATGCTGTTTACCCTTGCTTTTTTGTTGATGGGGTGTTTCGTCAGCCTCTATAACTATTTAGGCTATCGTTTGCTGGCTGCCCCATTCAACCTGTCACACAGCGCGATGGGCTCCGTGTCAATACTCTATTTGCTGGGCATTGCCAGCGCGGTGTGGGTTGGCAGATTGGTTGATCGGGTGGGGAGGCGCGGCGTGTTGTGGCTGGTGTTGTTGACGATGTTGTGTGGTCTGCTGTTGACGCTGTCGCAGTCTTTGCCCATCGTGATTCTGGGCACGGCGATATTTACCTTTGGGTTTTTTGCGTCGCATTCGGTGGCCAGCAGTTGGGTCGCGCGCAGGGCTAGGACACACAAGGCGTTGGCATCGGCGTTGTATTTGTTCTTTTACTATTTGGGTTCAAGTTTGGTGGGTTCTTTAACCGGCTTGTTGTGGGAACGCAGTGGGTGGCCAGGCGTGGTGTTCGGCCTGAGCGGCGCGTTGGGTGTGGCGCTGCTGATCACGCTGCGCATGCGCAGTCTGCAGCCGATAGCAGCCTAGTGAAAAAAGTGCTGGTCCGCAGATTTTTTTTGTAACGCAGATTCAAGTACGAAGTGCAACGTTCTGAAACGGGTTGGGCCAAGAGTGCATAGGATGCACGCTTATGACCAGCCAGTCCTAAACGTTGCACCATGACCTATACCCACTTGACCCAAGAAG
>JBDTAG010000114.1:0-3304 GCA_039924745.1 Rhodoferax sp. | reverse complement strand
GTCACTGCCTTCGGTGATGGGGGAAAGATCAAGTACGGAAAAAGGAATCATGCGCCTATTGTCAGGTGCTGGGCCTTTATCCGAGCTTCAACGACTCGAATACCCTGAATGCGGCGTAGGCATCGTTGGCGGCATAAACCAATTGCGCTTCTGTAAGTTGCGGATTAGCCCAATTCGAAGTAGCGGCTTTTTTGGATTTGAGAAAGCGCTTGTTGAACAATACCGCCACGGCACCTTTGACTCCCATGTCTTTGCGGTAGCCGCGCTCTCTGAAAATGGTGTTGAGTTCCAGGACACCACCGGGCTCTACGCCGAGCTTGGCAATAATACGTTTGCGGTCATCGCCCAAGCCAAAACCGGCCTTGATGATGCGACTACTGGCCAGCAACTCCGCTACCAAAATACTGCACTGCGGATCGTGCAACTGGAAGACCCAGGCCTTGTCGGCGGTGGAAAGTTGCACGATGTGCGGCCCCTCGGACACCTGGTCTTTAAAGAACGTAGGCTTGGATTCGGTGTCGAACCCCAGCACTTCAGCCCGCACCAGCTCTGAACAGGCGTGGCTGGCCTGGTCAGCGGTGGACACCAACACAATGCGGTTCAAATCCAGGCGCTCAAATGGCTCCAATAGGGCAATTTCGTCTTTGCTGGGGGTTGCTTGGGTGGTATGCATGGGTAAAGAGTGTGCCGGATAACTGGGGTCACGCAAGGGGCATCGCATAATCGAGGGATGAAAAAAACATTCAAACTGAATATCGAAGGCAAGAACCGTGACCGCGTTCTGGACGCCGTCAAGCACGAAATCCGCAAATACGTCAAACGCGAACGCCGCCGCGAACTGCCCGAGGGCGTTGACTTTTGGGACTTCGATTGTCGCTTTGGTGCTACCGAAGAACAGGCCGTTGTGGTCCACTTTGCGACGCTCACAGAGCAGATCGACGGCATTGCCAATGCGGGCGGCGATCAGTTTTATGTGGAAATATTGGCGTCGCATGGTCGCCGCCAAGCGCGCCCTGCAGGTTCTGCTCCGTTGGAGTGACCTTGCTTTTTGAGTCTTGATCAGGAGAACGGTTTTATGTTGACGCTGTGTGGTTTCCCCGCTTCCAATTACTACAACAAAGTCAAATTGGCACTCTTGGAAAAGAATGCTCCCTTCGTTGAAGAAGATGTCAAGACCGGCCTGACAGACGAAGCGGTGCTGGCAGCTTCACCGCTGGCCAAAATCCCGTTCATTCGCACGCCACAAGGCAACCTGTGTGAGAGCGAAGCCATTGTGGAATACATCGAGGCGGCCTATCCAAATCCGCCGCTCTTGCCCGCTGATCCCTTTGCCGCGGCCAAGGTGCGCGAGCTATGCATCTACATTGAGCTGCATGTCGAGCTGGTGACCCGTGAGCTGTATTACCAGGCATTTTTTGGCGGCCCAGTGAATGAAGCGACCCAAGCGCGGGTGCGCAAGCAACTCGAGAAGAACATTCCCGCCCTGAAACGATTGCTGAAGTTCGGTCCTTATGCGGCGGGCGACACGTTTACGTTGGCGGATTGTGCGGCTTTCGCCAGCCTGCCATTGGTTGGAATGGCAACGAAAACCGTCTATGGAGAGGACTTGTTGCTGGCGCATGGCGTAGATTACAAAGGCTACGTCAAATTTGTTTCTGAACGGCCCTCTGCGCAAAAGGTTTTGGCAGACCGCAAGGCCGCCACTGCCAAGACCTAATCTGGTTTGGGCTGCTGTGCCGCCTGCGCACGCAGCTTGTCTTTCTTGCTGGGGCGCTTGCCCTTGATACCGCCTTTGTCCGCAGCTACCTGCGGGACGATGGGTGTGGCCACTTCAGTGGGCTCAAAACCCGTGATTTCTTCCAGCGCCAGGCTCAAGCCCTGGCGCTTTTCAATCAAGTGGAAATGGGCTTCGGTATCGGCGCTGACAAAGCTGACCGCCAAGCCCGGTTCGCCTGCGCGGCCTGTGCGTCCGATGCGGTGCACATAGTCAACCGCTGAACGGGGCAGATCGTAGTTGACCACCACCGGTAACTTTGCAATGTCGATGCCGCGCGATGCCAAATCGGTGGTGATGACCACTTCCCATTGCTCGTCTTTGAACTCAGCCAACACCTGCTTGCGCGCGCCTTGGCTCAGGTCGCCGTGGAAGGCGGTGGCATAAATCCTGGCCTTGTACAGCTTCTCGGCCACCAGCTCAGCCGTGTATTTGGTTGCAACAAACACCAGCACGCGCTTCCAGCCCTGGTCTTTGATCAAATGGCGCAGCAATTGGGTGCGCTTGTCGGTGTCCACGGCAATCGCCCGTTGCACGATATCCGCTGGCGGCAATTCGGTGGACGCGACGGTGATTTGTACCGGGTCATTGAGCATCTGGCCGGCCAAGGCCCGCACGTCGGGTGGAAAGGTGGCGGAGAAAAACAGGCTTTGGCGGCGTGGAGGCAGCAGCGTCAGCACCTTGCCCAATTCTTCGGCAAAGCCTAGGTCCAGTAGTCGATCAGCCTCATCCAGCACCAGCAGGCGCACGGTGGCCAGTTGTACCGCGTTTTGTGCGGCCAAATCCAACAGTCGACCGGGCGTGGCCACCAATACATCGGCCCCTCCGCGCAGGGCCATCATTTGCGGGTTGATGGAAACGCCGCCCGTGACGACCACCACCTTGGGGTGCTGCGGCAGGGCTTGGGTCAGGCTGCGCACCACATCCCCGACCTGCGTGGCCAATTCACGCGTGGGCACCACGATCAATGCCCGAATGGCGCGACCGTATTGGTGGCGGTTTTCTGCGGGCAGTTCTTGCAAGCGTTGCAGCAAGGGCAGGGCAAATGCAGCTGTCTTGCCAGAACCGGTTTGCGCTGAAGCCAGCACATCCGAACCCGTCAAAACGGCTGGAATCGCCTGCATTTGTACGGGGGTGGGTTCGGTAAATCCGAGGGCGTTGGCAGCTTGTGCCAGCGAAGGGTGCAGTCCGAGAGAGAGAAAAGGCATGGCGTATTGTCGGCCCTGCCGTGTGCGTCAGGCTTGCAACATCGAAATATCGCTAAAAGACTCGGCAGTTGGCGTATGGACTTGCAGCTTTTGTGGGTCGAGACCAAGCAATTGCAAGGCATTTGTGGGCAAATCTGCAATCTTGGGTATAGCCACCGACTCTGCTTGGTCAGTCAGCAAAGCGGCCAAATGTACGGTTGCCGCCAGGTTTAAAGCATTGGCAACAATAGGCTGCGCTGTGCTTTCCAATGCATTGGCCACCACTTCGGGGAAGTCCCATCGGCGGGCGATTTCTGCCGAAATTTGGCCTTCGTCAAAGCCG
>JBDTAG010000113.1:0-4218 GCA_039924745.1 Rhodoferax sp. | reverse complement strand
CTATTCATCATATAGCTATTATTTTTATAGCGATGTGCCTTATCTTTTCATTAGCCCATACAACCGACCATGCTTTCTTTCCTGCCATCCCCATTGACGTTCGCCATTGCGACTTTGCTGATGGTGCTCAACGCGCTGTTCTGGGTTCCCATACTGTTGGTTTTTTCATCGCTCAAATTGCTACTGCCGTTCAAAGCAGTGCGTCTGCGCATAGATCCGTTATTGCTGGGCATTGCCGAAAACTGGATATCCGGTAACAGCGCATGGATGGCGCTGACGCAGCGCACCACTTGGGACGTACAAGGTCTGGATGGCCTCAACCCCCACAGCTGGTACATGGTCAACAGCAACCATCAATCGTGGGTCGATATTTTGGTGTTGCAACATCTGCTAAACCGGCGCATACCGCTGCTCAAATTTTTTCTTAAGCAGCAACTCATATGGGTACCGGTAATGGGTTTGGCCTGGTGGGCTCTAGAGTTCCCATTCATGCGACGCCACACCGAGGACTATCTGAAAAAGCATCCAGAAATGCGTGGCAAAGACCAAGAGACTACACGCCTGGCATGTGAGAAATACGCGCTGATACCCACAAGTGTCATGAACTTTTTGGAGGGCACGCGTTTCACCCAGTCCAAGCATGACCACCAGCAATCACCCTACCTCTACCTGCTCAAGCCTAAAGCCGGTGGGATGGCGATGGCACTCAACGCCATGGGCGACAAGTTTCAGGCGATTCTGGATGTGACCATCGTCTACCCCGATGGCCCCATTTCATTCAAAGACTTCTTGCGCGGCAAGCTGCGCCGGGTAATCGTGCGGGTTCGCAGTCTGCCCATACCCAAACAACTGATGGCGGGCGACTACGCACAAGACCCCGCCTTCCGCGAAGCTTTTGCCCACTGGGTACAGCAGCTTTGGCGCGAGAAGGACGCGCAGATCGGAATGTTGTTGGCCGAGGCCAACAAGCCGTCTGCGCAGACAACTTAACGTGCCTTTTTAGCCTTGGGTGCAGTGGTCGCAGATGCGGCCATAGAAGCACCTTTTTCCAAGGCGGTATCAAGAGCGCTTTCAGCTGTTGAAGCCGCGGATTTGAGGCCTTTGGCAACTGCAGAAAACGCTTCAGGCGCAGGGTGCGATTTTTCGATGGCATCTACCGTACTGTGGAACTGACCAACGCTCAAAGAAGTCGCATCCTTGAGGTTTTTAGCGAACAAGGCCATACCGGCTTCTGCCGATGCCTTCATGATTTCAAACGCTTCTTGTGGGTCTTTGATACCTTTGATCGAATCAACCGTTTCCGTGATCACGGCTTGGGCTTCTTTTGCTTGGCTTTGAGCCAAATCTGCCCAGGCCTTCAAGTTGTCTTGGGCGGGCTTGATAGCATCTTGCATCGCGGTTGGGTTGAACTTAGGAGCCGATTCCGACATGGTTTTGGCAATGGCTTCAAATGGGGTGTTCTTGAACATGGTGTATTCCTTAAAAATGTTGCAGTGCAGCAATTATCAACCAATTGGTAAATTTTTGCTTGTCAATTTGTAAACCACATCAAAATGGATCGGCATCCAGACGACAAACCACACCTATTTGGGAACGGTTTCTTTTTGCTGACTACGTGATTTTTGCGCACCCCCGTTGAAAAGTTTCCCTACGGCACCGCCAATGCGGGCACCGATCGCAGTACCGATAACGGGCAATACAACGGTGCCGATTGCGGCACCAGCCACGACGCCCGGCGGCACCGAGACCTTGGGCTTGTGCACCGATCCGCTCAGCGTAACTGGCACGCCGACGGCGCCTTCGACGAGGTCCACATTGGCGGTCGCTTCGATCTGTCCGTGGTAAACCGTACCTTTACCCGTGGCCGTGAATTTGCCAGCGCGGCCTCGGATATCGGTTCCGGTGACCCGCATGCCTTCGGGCCCGTTCTGGGTATCCAACTGGCCGGTCAATTCCTGCAACGGGGTTTGGCCTTCGTGTTCTTTGCCGAACGTGCGAATGGCCTTGTCCAGATCGAATCGCAAAAATATTGCAGAGCTGACCGTGAACTGCGTCCGGGTATGCAGTGACCGCGTCAATTCGCCCACCGTCTTACCTTCGGCAGATACGTCCGTCTCGCCGGAGGCCTTTCCTGACACAGGGGACCGCCGGTTGAAAGCACTAACGCCGCTTGCAACCTCAACGTCACGCGGAGCCAAATGCCCGGTTAGGTGCATAGCGCCATCTTCCGCTGTCTTCAATACAAACTTGCCATCCGCGGTGCCGCCACCAACCAAAATCCGCATCTGCCAGCGGTCTTCTTCTGCGTCGCGCGTGAGGGTCAGCGTAAAAGGCGGAGTAACGCCTGGGCGGCGCACCTGGGCGTAGCGCGGACGCCATTGCGCATCGAAGTCGATGTCTCCGTCGTAGGTGGTGGCGATACCGCTGTAAGAGATCCAAGTGATGTTGCGAAATGCAACGTGCGCCAGCGGTAAACCTGCTTGTGAATACTGGTTGGCCACGCCCGCTTTGACGCGCAGCGCGTGCAGTGAATTGCGCGGTACCGTCGAATCTTCTACTTCGACCCGATCCAACACCAGCTTGCGGTGCAGCAGCATTGTCAGACTGGGGTAGACACGCAGCTTGCCGATGACCACGGGGTGCGCTTGCTGGGTGCGGAAGTCGTTGATGGTGACGACGGGCTTGGGGAACAGCGACCAGTGAACCGAACCAACGCTAACCTTGACACCTAGCGCATCTTCTGCTCGGGTGGAGAGCTGCCCAGCGAGGTCGTCGTCATTGGGTAGCCAGACGGCAAGGGCTAGCACGAATAGGCTCACCGCTGTTGCCAAAACAGCCAAGCCAACGGCAACTGTCCGTACTTTGGTGAACATGGGTGGAGCCACCTTCAACCCAGCGTACGACCCAGCGCAACGGCGGCGTCTTTGAGCCTGGGCACCTGCAGCAGGATGTGTTGCAAAGGTGATCGAACCGATGGCGCTTGCACCGCCACGGCGCAGCGCACGGCGGGACTGCCCGGCATGGTTACCGGCACGGCTACGCAGACCAGTCCGTCCACAAATTCTTCGGCGTCTACCGCATAGCCCTGGCGTTTGATCTGCGCCAGTTCGTCCTCCAGCGCAGAGCGGCTGGTCAGCGTCGTGGCGGTGTGGCGCTCCAACGGGAGAGTGTCCAACAGCGCGGCGCGGCGCGCAGGAAGCGCATGTGCCAAGAACAACTTGCCGCTGGCCGAGCAGTGAATAGGCACGCGCGTACCAGGTTTGAGCTCCATGCGCAGCGGAAACGCCGACTCCACCCGATCGAGATAGATCACATCAGCACCGCTCAACGCGGTCAGGTTGCAGCTTTCACCGATATCGGCGACCAGTTGGTCCAATACCGCATGGCGTACCGCACGGTGCACGTCTGTACCCAGAATGCTCTCAGCCAACTGCGCCAATCGCCGAGTGGGCGCATACAAGCGACCACCCAAGCCCCGGCTGATAAACCCGCCCTCTTCCAACTGGCTTAGCATGCGGTGCACGCTGGGTTTGGGCCAGCCAGTGGCACGCACCGCATCCGCCAGGGCCAAGGGTTGGCCTTGCGCATAGAGGATTTCGAGCAGTTCCAAAAGCCGGAGACTGGGGGCTTGTTTTTCCATAAGTTCCGTAATTCGAGACTAATTTAAACAATATTTCGAGATTAAATTATATTTTGATTATGCTCCCCTTAACAATAGGGGAGACGAAGGCGTGCAGTTCAAAAATGTGGTGGTAACGGGAGCATGTGGCGGATTGGGCCAAGCGCTGGTGCAAGAACTGCTCAACCAAAGTGCCTGCGTTGCGCTAGTGGGCATGCAACGCCCCGTGTTGGAAGGGCTCGCTGCACTGTCGCCCTACCGCTGCGCTGTCTATACACCGGATGTGTCCGACACCGTAGCCATGCAGGCGTGTGCGGCTGACTGGGTTGAGCGCTTTGGCGTGCCCGATCTGGTGATTGCCAACGCCGGTGTGGCAGGCGGATTTGACACGGCACAGGCCGATGACCTGGCGGTGATGCGCCGCATGCTGGAGATCAATATTTTGGGCGCTGCGACCACCTTCCAGCCCTTTGTGGCCGCTATGCGCGCACAGGGCCATGGCGCTCTGGTGGGCGTGGGTAGCTTGGCAGGCTGGCGTGGCATGCCGGGCAATGGCGCCTACTGCGCCAGCAAGGGCGGCATGATGCGCTACCTGGAAA
>JBDTAG010000112.1:0-3790 GCA_039924745.1 Rhodoferax sp. | reverse complement strand
ACTATTTTTTCATTGAATTCAGTCATTGCAACCTGGTAACTCCTCTGGCTTTAGAGCACTCAGTTTGAGCAATAGATGGCTCGAAATCTTCCCCCTCAAGCGCATTGGTCGCTCCCTGGGTCGGCGTGATTTCCTTGATCATATTGCCCTTCGCGGCATGGGCTTTGATGCCCGTTTGGATTGGACTGTCGGATATTTTGGTTTTACTCCAGCGGCAACGCCGCCCCAAATTTACTCCGCTTGATACTAAAAAACGCCTTGGTATTGCGCACATTCGCGTCGCTGGTAAACAGACGTTGCGTCATAGCTTGGTAGGCCGGCATATTGGCGGCGTGCACCACCAACACAAAGTCCGGACCTGGTGATACCCGGTAACACTGCTGCACTGCGGGGTCGTCGGCCACGCGGGTTTCAAATTGCTCTAGCGCTTGTACGTCTTGCCGATCCAGTGTGATCTCGACAATAGCCGTCAGACCAAAGCCAATGGTGGTGGATAGTTTTTCAGGGTTGAGGATGGCGATTTGGCGCTCAATCAGCCCGGCCTCATGCAGGCGTTTGACGCGGCGCAGGCAGGTGGGGGCAGAGGTGTGGACACGCTCGGCCAGCGCTTGGTTGTTCAGGCTGGCATCGTTTTGCAGGACGTCGAGTATCTGCACATCCACTGCATCAAAGACTATTAGTTTCATAAATATCTGATAAATGGAAGTTAATTACATTGAAAATGCTTGGTGAAATTATTAGCCATTTTGTATTAAATTGAGATGATTAATTTCTGATTGGCAGCACTACGATTCGGCATCTTCGATTTTTACTGGGAGTTTGCGTATGTGTGGCATCGTCGGCGCGGTATCTAACCGCAACATCGTTCCCGTATTGGTACAGGGTCTGGAGCGTCTGGAATACCGGGGATATGATTCCTGCGGCGTGGCCGTCTACGCACAAGACGCCGACGGAGCGCATGCCGCTGGCTTGCGCCGAGCGCGCAGCACCTCGCGCGTGGCCGAACTCATCGCACAAGTTGCCCCTTCTGCAGGGCATCCAGGTCTGACCGGCAGCCTCGGAATCGCCCACACCCGGTGGGCCACACACGGCGCGCCGTCGGTTAGCAATGCACATCCCCATTTCAGCCACGGCCCTGGCACGGGTGCACACCAGCGGCCTGGCCGCATCGCGCTGGTGCACAACGGCATTATCGAAAACCACGACGAATTGCGTGCTGCGCTTCAAGCCAAGGGTTACGTGTTTGTCAGCCAAACCGACACCGAAGTCATCGCCCATCTGGTTGACAGCCTCTACAACGGCGACCTGTTTGAGGCCGTGCAGGCGGCGGTCAGTCAACTGCATGGCGCCTATGCCATTGCCGTGTTTTGCAAAGACGAACCCCATCGTCTGATCGGCGCTCGCGCAGGTTCGCCGTTGATTCTTGGTGTGGGCAAAGATGGGCAAGAACATTTTTTGGCCAGCGATGCCATGGCCTTGGCTGGCGTGACCGACCAGATCGTCTATTTGGACGAAGGTGACATGGTGGATGTGCAACTGGGCAAATACTGGTTGGTCGATAAGAACCGCAAAGCGGTTGCACCCGCGCAGCGCCCGGTCAAAACCGTGCTGGCACATAGCGGTGCGGCTGAGTTGGGGCCGTATCGCCATTACATGCAGAAGGAAATATTTGAACAACCCCGCGCCATTGCCGACACGCTGGAAGGCGTGGAGGGCATCGTGCCCGAGCTGTTTGACCTGCAGATGAACCATAAGCCCGGCGCCAATGCGGCCCGCGTGTTTGCCGAGATCGATTCGGTGCTGATCTTGGCCTGCGGCACCAGCTACTACAGTGGTTGCACTGCCAAGTATTGGCTGGAGAGCATCGCCAAGGTGCCGACCCAGGTGGAAGTGGCCAGCGAATACCGCTATCGCAACTCGGTGCCAAACCCCAAGACATTGGTGGTCACCATCACCCAGTCCGGTGAGACCGCTGACACCCTGGCTGCGCTTCGCCATGCCCAGAGCCTGGGCATGCACCACACGCTGACCATTTGCAACGTGGCCACCAGCGCAATGGTGCGCGAATGCAGCTTGGCTTACGTGACACGCGCCGGTGTGGAGATTGGCGTGGCATCGACTAAGGCCTTCACGACGCAGTTGGCAGGTTTATTCCTGCTGACTCTTGCCCTTGCGCAGGCCAAGGGCCGCCTGCCCGAGAGCGAGGAGCAACGTCACCTCAAAGCCATGCGCCACCTGCCCGCTGCTTTGCAAGCTGTGCTGGCGCTGGAACCGCAAATCATCAGTTGGTCTGAAGATTTTGCGAAGAAGGAAAACGCCTTGTTCTTGGGCCGTGGCCTGCATTACCCGATTGCGATGGAAGGTGCCCTGAAGCTCAAAGAGATCACCTACATCCACGCCGAGGCTTACCCTGCAGGGGAACTCAAGCACGGTCCGTTGGCACTGGTAACCAGTGAGATGCCGGTGGTCACCGTCGCGCCCAATGACACGCTTCTCGAAAAGTTGAAAAGTAACCTGCACGAAGTACGCGCCCGTGGCGGCGTGCTGTACGTGCTGGCCGACGCCGATACGCGCATCGAAAGTGGCGAAGGCTTGCACGTGATCCGCATGCCGGAGCACTATGGCGAGTTGTCACCGTTGCTGCACGTCGTTCCATTGCAGCTACTGGCATATCACACCGCATGCGCAAGGGGAACGGATGTCGACAAGCCCAGAAATTTGGCAAAAAGTGTCACAGTGGAGTGAAAGAAATTTCTCAGGAAAACTTAGGGTTTACTAGAAATTTCACAGCGAGTCATTTCAAATAAATATCGCGCTAGCCCTAGTGAAATATAACAAGTATGCTATGTATTCGATAGTATTGTTAGAGTCAATGTACATCCATTCCATCTGGCGTTCTAGTGGCATAGCTTGCGCATCTGCATTGTGACCGTAACGCAGCTCCCCCAACAGGATCCATTCATCCCGTGTCGCACTCAGAAGATACAGGAACTGGGTTACGTTACAAACACTGTGTAACAGCTATCTGCCCGTATTGGTGGGTGTTCACTGCTACGCGCCAGATCGACGAATGCGTTGATGTTGTCGATTTCCTTCCAAGCCCGACTGAACGAGGCAGTTGCGCGTAATGCCCGGCCTCGCCCCGTCTCTTGCACGTATTTTTCGCTGACGACCTAGCGCCTTGCGTACGGTTAAAAGAACGGACAATAGAGCCCAAACATTTTGAGCTCTATTGAGAATTTTTCATGGAAATTAAGGTCAACTTTCTCGATAAGCTTCGCCTTGAAGCCAAGTTCGATGACTTCACTGTGGTGGCCGACCAACCCGTCCGCTACAAGGGCGATGGCTCTGCGCCCGGTCCGTTCGACTACTTCTTGGCGTCGTCGGCGTTGTGTGCGGCTTATTTTGTAAAGCTGTACTGTGAAACGCGCCATATTTCTACTGAAAATATCCGGCTGTCACAGAACAATATTGTGGATCCGGAAAATCGTTATCAACAGATTTTCAAAATCCAAGTGGAGTTACCGGCGGATATTTCTGCCAAAGACCGCCAAGGAATTTTGCGCTCTATCGAGCGCTGCACGGTGAAAAAAGTGGTGCAGGCGGGGCCTGAATTTGTCATCGAAGAGGTCGACAATTTAGACGCCGATGCGCAGGCACTTTTGACGCTCAATGCAGCGTCGGATACGACGACTTATATCGCGGGTAAAGATTTGCCCTTGGAGCAAACTATCGCCAATATGTCGAGCCTGTTGGCGGGCTTGGGTATCAAAATTGAGATTGCCTCGTG
>JBDTAG010000111.1:0-4858 GCA_039924745.1 Rhodoferax sp. | reverse complement strand
TCCCAGGTGAGGTCTTCGGCGGCGCCACCGACTTTCTCGAGCGCCTGGTAAATCGGCACCGTGCCGATCGGCACCGGCGAGTTGCGCAAGATCCATTCGCGTGTCTCGTGGATGTTTTCGCCGGTTGAAAGGTCCATCACGGTGTCTGCGCCCCAGCGGATCGACCAGACCAGCTTTTCCACTTCTTCTTCAATGCTCGACGTAACCGCCGAGTTGCCAATATTGGCGTTGATCTTGACCAGAAAGTTGCGGCCAATGGCCATCGGCTCCAGCTCGGTGTGGTTGATATTGGCGGGGATGATGGCGCGGCCGCGGGCAATCTCGCTGCGCACAAACTCGGGTGTCATGACCTTCGGGATGCTGGCACCAAAGCTGTTGCCCGCCAGGCGCGCCTCGCGCTCGGCATTGCCCAGGTATTGCTCCATCCATTCGAGTTTCTGGTTCTCGCGGATGGCCACGTATTCCATCTCGGGGGTGATGATGCCTTTGCGGGCGTAGTGCATCTGCGAGACATTGCCGGTGTGGTTGGCGCCTGCACGGGCGCGCCGCGGCTGGCGTTGCAGGCCGGCGGCTTGGGTGCGCAACGCGGCCAGCGCATCGGTCTCGCCGTGCTTGAGGCCATCGTCCAACGCGAAGGGCTTGCGGCCCGCATACACCTCGGTGTCGCCACGGCTGTCAATCCAGCCCGCGCGCACCAGTGGCAGGCCCTGGCGCACGTCGATATCGGCCAGTGGGTCGGTGTAGGGGCCAGAGGTGTCGTACACCGTGACCGCCTCGCCATTGCTCTGCCTGATTTCCCGCATCGGCACCTGGATGTCAGGGCGGCTGCCTTGCAGGTAGCGTTTGGTGGAAGCGGGAAGCGGCTCGCGGGTCAGGCGGATGAAGTTGGCTAACTTGTCGGGTGCATTCACGGGGTTTCTCCGGTTAAGACCCGAAGACAAAACAGAAAACACCAGCCCCGCAAACCCTGAAAAGACGCAGCCCAGACGGCGCTTGGCCGTTGGCTACTCTGCACTTCTTACGCTGGTATGAACCAGATCAAGTTCACGGGTTTGGAATCCATCTCAGCGCAACCACTGCGCACCCCGGGCAGGGCGGAGTGTACGCCCCTTTTCACGCACTATTGCGGCGGCCGGAACCGCTTATCTCTGTCATACGGAAACACGTCATGCACATGCCCCGCCAAAATGCGGTCCTTGTGGCCCTGCCAGAACGAGGCCTCGAGCAAATCAGCGTGGTGCTTCATAAAGATGCTGCGCACAGCAGGGTTGCCCAGCAAGAAGGGGCCAAACGTTTCGGGGAACACATCTTTCGGGCCGACGTTGTACCAGACCTCGCCAGACATTTCGTCTTCTTCGTTACGCGGTGCAGGCACCTTGCGGAACTTGCAATCGGTGATGTATTCGATCTCGTCATAGTCGTAAAACACGACCTTACCGTGACGCGTGATGCCAAAGTTTTTCCACAGCATGTCGCCGGGGAAAATATTGGCTGCAACCAAGTCCTTGATGGCGTTGCCGTACTCAACCACACCGCGCTCGATCTGCTCGCGCGCGCGCGTTGCCACCGGGCTGGTGTCGGCGGCATTGGCTCCGCCCACGTCAAAGGCTTCCTGCAAATAGATGTTCAACGGGATCATGCGCCGTTCGATGTACAGGTGCTTGATGATGACCTCCAGCGTGCCATCGCCATCGCGATCGCTGATTTCCAGCTGGCTGGGCGCGAACTTCTGGATCTCAGCGATCAGCTCATCGTCAAATCGGGCCCGCGGAAAGCCCACCTCGCTGTATTCCAGCGTGTCGGCCATACGGCCCACTCGGTCGTGCTGCTTCACTAGCAAATACTTGCCTTTGATCTGTTCGCGAGTCGTGTCCTTTTGTGGGGGGTAGTAGTCTTTGATGACTTTGAATACATACGGAAACGACGGCAAATCAAACACCAACATCACCATGCCCTTGATACCGGGTGCGATGCGAAATTTGTCGGTGCTGTGGCGCAGGTGGTGCAAAAAATCACGGTAGAACAGCGTCTTACCCTGCTTGGCAAGGCCCAACGCGTTGTAAATTTCATTGCGGGGTTTACGCGGCATCATGCTGCGCAAATACTGCACATAGGCCGACGGTATCTCCATGTCCACCATGAAATACGCCCGCGCAAAGCTGAACAGCATCAGCAGGTCATCTTCACCAAACAGGGCTGCGTCAATCACCAGCTTGGAGCGCTGCGCCAGGCTATCTTCAGCCGTGTCGCCGGTTGCATTGCGGGGGCCGACCACAGGGCTGACCGTGGGAGTTTTGGTATGCAGTATGGGCAGCGCAAACGGGAATTCGTTGAAGCCATTGATCAACTTGCCAACGACGTAACAGCCCTTGTTGCGAAAAAACAGGCCCGTGAGCACCTGGATCTGAAAATTGGCGCGCAGCTTGGCATCGCCCAAGTGTTCCATCATCGCGTTTTGCACCAGGCCGCAGTAGTACTCCAAATTTTCAAATGGGCGTTGCAGGTCAAAGTCCATCACCATCTGCACCAACACGCTGGTCATGGTTTCGCGCGTGGGGTAATACGAATGGTAGGTGGGACGCTTTTCGGAGTCATCGTTCTCGATGTACTCTGTACTAGCCGCAGGACGCACAAAAATGAAATCGTTCTGAAAATAACTACGGTGCAAAATCTTGGTGGTCACCGAGTTGAAGAAGGTCTCGGCCAGCTCCGGCTGGTGGTGGTTAACCAGCAAGCCGATGTAGTGCAGCTTGATCTGTTGCCAGATGTCCATGCTTTGCTCACCCGCTTTGAATTCACGCTCCAGCCTGCGGTAACACTCCTTGACGCGCAAGTCGTAAAACTCAATGCGTTCGCGCTGGGCACGTTGCTGGCCGTGCCAATCTGCCGTTTCAAACCGATGCTTGGCGCGAGCCGACTCGGTGCGAAACAACTGGTAATGGCGATTGAAGCCATCCATCATCGCCTTGGCGATGTCGTAAGCAATTGAAGAGTCCAACCGGGTTGGGAACATGGCGCTACTCCTTGCGGGGTATCAGGCGCACGCCTGAAAGTGCCTGGCGGTAGAGGGCATCCAGATCATCGGTGCCCGTTACTGTCATATGCAAATCTTGCAGCAAGCCGTCTTGCAAACCATAGACCCAACCGTGCAGCGTGACGTCCTGGCCTCTGGCCCATGCATCTTGCACCACGGTGCTCTGCGCCACATTGACGACCTGTTCGATCACGTTGAGCTCGCACAGCGCCTCTGCGCGGCCGTGCTCGGGTAGCGCTTCGAGCAAATGGCGGTGGCGATCCCGCACATCTTGCACATGGCGCAGCCAGTTGTCGGCGACGCCAATGCGTGCTCCCTCCAGTGCCGCTTGAACACCAGAGCAGCCGTAGTGGCCAACCACCATCACGTGCTGAACCTGGAGCCGTTCCACGGCAAACTGGATCGTGGACAGTGCGTTGAGGTCAGAGTGCACAACCACATTGGCAATATTGCGGTGAACGAACACCTCCCCCGGCTCCAGCCCCGTTATCTGGTTGGCAGGAACCCGGCTATCCGAGCAGCCAATCCACATATAGCGGGGTTTTTGCTGGGCTTTGAGGTTGGTAAAGAAGCCGGGCCTCTCGGCCTCCATTTGCGCGGCCCATGCACGGTTGTGGGCGAAGAGGTTAGGGAGCTTCTCTGACATGGTTTCTTTCCAATCGTTGGTGGATAGTCTTTACGCTTTGCGCTACGGACCACCCTTTGAAGTTATTTTTTGTTAAGTGACGAGCGAATATTCCAGTCCAGCAGGCCGTACCGTGCCCGCTCTTGCTGATCATCCCGTGCGTTGAATTCGCAAGGCACCACAGGTACCGCCGGAGTGCCCGCCGGTGTGGGTGCCGAACTACAAGCGAACGACGCCTTGTTGCCTAACTGCCACTGTCCTTGGGCGTTACGGCTGTCACCGGCAAAAAACAAGGTGCGTGGAGCGTCCATTGGTGTGCCCTTGGGCTCGCGCAGCAGGTCACGCCCTGCGTTGATATAGGGGCCATCCACCCCCACGAGCGGTAGCAGGGTATTGAACATATCCCGGTGACTGGCTGGCAGCGCCTGCTGGGGGCCGCACGCTTGCCCATGCAGACCCTCCCCCCAAATGACGAAGGGTACTTGTCGTGCGAGGTAGCGGCGAGACGCGTCGGCATACATGCCAAACGACCGCACGTTGTGGTCGCCCGTCGCGGCAACGATGGTGTTGCTCTTTAGCGGCCCCTTCTGCACATCTTGCACAAAGGCGCCCAGCAGATCGGCGGCGTAGTGGTAAGTGTCCAGGTTGAGCAGCAGCGTGTCGGATGAGGTCTCGCCTTTCCACAGTGTCATGTCGCGCGGCACCCGCTGGTAATCGGCCGGCAGGTCATACGGCGGGTGGTTGGTGCTGGTCAGCACAAACACAAAAATGGGCTTATCTGCGGGCTGGGCGGCCAAGCGCTTTTTCAGATACTTGAACACATAGCTATCCCACACACCCCAGATGCCCAGGGTCGCGTCAGGGTATTGCTCTCTGAGGGTGTTGGCGTCTACCACTTCGTCAAAACCCTGCACGGTGAGCACCCGGTTCAAATCACGCCAGCCTGAGCGTGCAGACGTAACAAACAGCGTTTGGTAACCCGCTTCCTTTAAAACTCTGGGAATCGCCCATGGGATTGGTTTGCGGCCCACGTCTCCCATGGTCAACGGCGTGATGGGGGTGGAAAACAAGATGGCTTCTAGCGAAGGATGCGTGCCGGGCTGTGCGGAATCGAAATTGCTGAAATGGCAAGCATTGGCCAGCGTGGGTGCAAGACGTCCCAAGACGTCAAACTTGGGAGCCTGGTATAGCAAGGGCTC
>JBDTAG010000110.1:0-2757 GCA_039924745.1 Rhodoferax sp. | reverse complement strand
GCTCGGTTACCTGCGCGAGATCTTGCCCAAGCGACCGGACTTGAAAGTGGTGGTGACGTCCGCCACCATCGACGCCGACCGGTTTGCCAAGCACTTCGAGAGCAAGCAGGGCCCAGCTCCCGTGCTGATGGTTTCGGGCCGCATGTTCCCCGTGGAGCAGCGCTACCGGCCATTTGAAGAGTCGCGCGAATACGACCTGAACAACGCGATTGCCGATGGCGTGGACGAGCTATGGCGCGACCCGCACAACCAGGGCGATATCCTGGTCTTCTTGCCCGGCGAGCGCGAGATCCGTGAGGCGGCCGACCACCTGCGCAAGCACCTGAGCCATCAACCCATCATGCGCAGCGCAGAAGTGTTGCCACTCTTCGCCCGACTAAGCCCTGCCGAGCAAGACCGCATTTTTGATGGCCACACCGGCAGGCGCGTAGTTCTGGCCACCAACGTGGCCGAGACGTCACTCACCGTACCCGGCATCCGCTACGTGATCGATGCAGGCACCGCGCGCGTCAAGCGCTACAGCTTTCGTAGCAAGGTGGAACAGTTGCTGGTGGAGCCCATCAGCCAATCGTCGGCCAACCAGCGCTCGGGGCGTTGCGGGCGCGTGGCCAACGGCATTTGCATTCGCCTCTACGACGAAAAAGACTTCAACGGACGCGAACGTTTTACCGATCCCGAGATTTTGCGGTCTTCGCTAGCCGGCGTGATCTTGCGCATGAAGTCGCTGCACTTGGGCATTGTCGAAGATTTCCCGTTTTTGGAGCGACCTAGTGGCCGCGCAATTGCCGATGGCTACCAACTGCTCAACGAATTGGGCGCCGTTGACGATGCCAATGAGCTAACCCCCACCGGCCAAGAACTGGCCAAGCTACCGCTAGACCCACGCGTAGGCCGCATGATTCTGGAGGCGCGAACCCGAGAGGCGTTGGACGAGGTGCTGGTCATTGCGTCTGCTTTAAGCGTGCAAGACGTGCGCGACCGCCCCATGGAGGCACAGCAGCAGGCCGACACAGCCCATAAAAAATTCGACGACGAAAAGAGCGAGTTCGTAGGCTACCTGAAGCTATGGAAGTGGATCCAAGATGCACGCGGTGGTTCATCCGCTACCCACAAACTAACCAACCGCCAATACGAACAGCTACTCCGCCAAAACTTCGTCAACATCCGCCGCGTGCGCGAATGGAAAGACATCTACAGCCAACTCCATACCGTAGTGGCCGAGCACAAATGGCGGCTCAACACCACGCCCGCCAGTTACGAACAACTCCACCTGTCCATGCTGGCAGGGCTGTTGGGCAACATCGGCTACAAGGTCGAAGCCGAAGGCCCGCAGGGCGAATACCTGGGCGCACGCGGCATCAAATTCTTTGCCCACCCCGGGGCCCATTTGGCCAAGAAGCCGGGCCGCTGGATCGTCGCATCCGAGTTGGTAGAAACTACGCGCCTGTTTGGCCGTGGCATCGCCAACATCGAACCCCAGTGGCTGGAGCAGGTTGGCGATCATTTGCTGAAAAAGCAATTGCTGGACCCGCACTGGGAGAAAAAGGCCGGCGAAGTGGTGGCGCTGGAGCGGGCCACGCTGTACGGCATCGTCATCTACAACGGGCGGCGCACCAACTACAGCCGGGTCGACATGGCCGGTGCTCGCGAGATATTCATTCGCCAAGCGCTGGTGGATGGCGAATGGGAAACACCGCTGCCGTTCCTGGCCGCTAACCAAAAAATGGTGCGCCAGGTCGAAGAGCTGGAGCACAAAGCCCGTAGACAAGACGTGCTGGTGGACGACGAGCTGATCTACGCATATTACGACCAGCAATTGCCCGCCGACGTATGCAGTGGCTACAGCTTTGAGCGCTGGTATCGGGAGGAGAGTAAAAAACCGCAGTACAACCCGGGCGGTTGGGCGCCAGAGCGTTCTGCGCAGGTAAAGGAGGAGCTCGCAAAGCGGGCGGGGGACACGGAGCAGAACGTTCTGGCGCCCAACCGCCGCGCGAACACACTACTGCTGCTCACACGCGAAGAGCTGATGCGCCACGAGGCCGCTGGCATCACCACCGCGTCCTTCCCCAAGACCATTCGCCTGGGCGGCGTGGACTGCGCCGCGACCTATCTGCACGAGCCCGGTGACGCGCGCGACGGCCTGACCGTGACGGTGCCGTTGTTCGTGCTCAACCAGGTGAACGATGAACGCTGCGAGTGGCTGGTGCCCGGCATGTTGAAGGACAAAGTGCAGGCGCTGATCAAAACGCTGCACCAACGGCCCCGATCGCGCCTCGTACCACTTCCTGATACGGCAACCAAATTTGCAGAGGCCTTGAACGTGCCCGAGCGCTTTGGCAGCGGCGCCCTGATTGACGCTGTGCTGAAGCTGGTGCGCGAAGCCACGTCGCTGGACGTTGCGCGTGCCGACATCAAAGCTGACATGCTGACGCCGCATTTCTTCATGAACTTCCGCGTGGTGGACGAGCATGGTCGTCAGATGGGACATGGGCGCAACTTAGGCGCGCTGAAGGCCGAGCTGGGTGCCCAGGCGCGCGGGGCTTTTCAGGCGCTAGCCGGGCTGAAGCTGGCACAAGTCGGTGCAAGCGGTGGCGCCTCGCTCCCTGCAAACACCACCAATGGAGCAGGATCCGCTCCAGACAAGTTTCTTAAGCAAAATCAGCCTGTAGCCCTCGTGCAATCTACACAGTCCGCTATTAAATCAGGAGCGAATCAGGTTGTAACCGCACCGGCCAAAACCAGCCCATCTGCGGTCAC
>JBDTAG010000109.1:0-7868 GCA_039924745.1 Rhodoferax sp. | reverse complement strand
CACGTTTACCCGTTGGCGCGCGCCTATTTTGCTGGCGACCGTGTCGATGGCCATGACGGTGGCACTGGTGGCAGCATTCGCCGTTCTGGTTCTCGACTTGCCGCTGGGCGCGGGCGTGCTGTTGGGTGCCATCTTGGCACCCACCGACCCGGTGCTGGCCACCGACGTTCAAATCCGCCACCCCGGTGACCGCGACCAATTGCGCTTCACGCTGACGTGCGAAGCCGGCATGAACGACGGCAGCGCCTTCCCCTTCGTGATGCTGGGTCTGGGGCTGTTGGGCCTGCATGACCTCGGCGATAGCGGCTTGCATTGGCTGGTCGTGGACGTGCTGTGGGCCACCGTGGGTGCCATTGTTATCGGCGTTGGTGCGGGCGTGGCCTTGGCGCGGGTCAGCTGGATGCTGCGGCGCAGCCCACAAAACCATGCACTGATGGATGACTTCCTGGGTCTGGGGCTGATTGGTGTGGTCTATGGTTTGTCTGTCATGGTCGATGCATGGGGGTTTTTGGCTGTGTTCTTTGCCGCGGTGGCGCTACGCCAAACTGAACTCCAACTTGCGAAAAAGAATCCACCGCCCGAAGGCTCCGAACCGCTGGCCATGGTGAGTGAGGGGTCGTTGGTGTTCAAGGAACATCTCGAACGCCTGTCCGAAATGCTGCTCGTCATACTGATCGGGGGCACGCTTTTTCGCACCTCCTGGACGTGGGCCGCTGTAGGCCTGAGCCTGTTTTTGTTTCTGGTAGCACGCCCGCTCAGTGTGCTGGTTGGCACGGTGGGGACCGGTACGGCGTGGAAAATTCGCGGTTTGTCCGCCTGGTTTGGCGTGCGCGGCGTGGGTTCGTTGTACTACCTGATGTACGCCATTCAACATGGCCTGCCCGAGCCCTTGGCACTGCAGTTGATCCAAGTGACTTTGATCGTGGTTGCATTGTCCATTTTGCTGCATGGAACCAGTGTCAAACCGCTGCTGGGTTTGTTCTGGAAGCGGGTCAATCCGCGCCACGGTGAGACCAGCTAAAAATTCGGCCGCCTTTTTGGTGTGTTGTGCAACGAAACTTTCGAAAGTTCGATAGCGTACAGATTGAAAACCGACTGCACCCTACAGTCGCGCACAGCAAGTGTCACCGCCCAGCCCGGGCTACTTTGAAAATGTGGACTTGCGATTAAGGGGAATCGCTTGAACATTGCGCTCGCACAATTGCGCCGTCAGCCGGCGCCGCCCATTCCCACCCTGCCCCCAGGCCATTGGGACAGCTACCCCCAGATCGACTCACGGCTCGACGATGGACTTCCCTGTACAACAGGCAATGACGCCGCACGTTTGATCGGCTTGATGGGCGGCAGACGCAAGCTTCGACAAGGTGAATGCCTGTACCGCAACGGCGAGCCATTTCGCTACTTGTATGGTATTCACAGCGGGTCCTTCAAATCCGCGCTCTCGTTGGCCGACGGTTGTGAACAAGTCAGCAACTTCCACATGAACGGAGAGTTTCTAGGCTTGGATGGTGTAGCCGAAAGCCTGCACGCCAGCACTGCGACTGCTCTCGAAGACTCTGAGGTCTATTCACTGTCCTATGCGCATCTCGGCGAAATCTGTGCAACGGCAGGCGGCATGCAAAGTACTGTGATGCGGCTGATCAGTCGCGAGTTCGTGCGCAGCAACGTTCACATGGCGGTGTTGGGAAGCCTGAACTCAGCACAACGTATGGCATCCTTTTTACTGTTGCAGTCCCAACAACAGCACGCGCGCGGCTACTCGGCGGTCGAATTCCATTTGAAGATGACGCGTGGAGAGATTGGCAGTTTTCTGGGTATGACGCTTGAGACTGTCAGCCGCACCTTGACCGAGCTGCAACTACAGCGCTTGGTCAAAGTGGACCGCCGACACATTGTGATTTTTAGCCTGGACGCCCTCGCCCAAGTCTGATTGCATAGCCAAAATACTATCTATTCGATAGCAACACCCTCTTAATTCACGAGGGCTACAGCCCGAATTCCATCATAGCGATTGCTCGTGGATGATCGACAGATCGCATGCGATGCGGATGCCGATAAACTCCACGCACGCTTTCGCGGGCGCGTTCCAAACGCAAAACGCACAGTAGCCAGGCTGCGTTGCCCCTCCGTGGCGGCATTCCTGAAATCTCCAGAACTGCCGTTTGTTGCGGATTTGCACGCCTAGGGTTAGTCCTATATTCCTTCATTAAATATTAATTAACAATTAATTAATTCGAGAACAACGGTGTTCTTTGAATTCAACCCCGCTCGTGGCCCCTGCGCCAGATGAGCACACAAGGAGACGACATGTTGAAAGTTTCAAGTATGCGCCTGACAGGCCTGACCCTGGCCGTGCTGGCCATGACGGCGGGTTTTGCGGTGCACGCTGGTGAAGTGGAAGTGCTGCATTACTGGACCTCCGGTGGCGAAGCCAAATCCGTCGCCGAGCTGAAGAAGATCATGCAGGCCAAGGGCCATGTGTGGAAAGACTTTGCAGTAGCCGGCGGCGGTGGCGACAACGCAGCCACCCTGCTCAAGAGCCGTGTCGTATCGGGCAATCCACCCGCTGCTGCACAAATCAAAGGCCCTGCCATCCAGGAATGGGCGGCTGAAGGTGTTTTGACCAATCTGGACGCTGTCGCCAAGGCCGAAAAGTGGGACAGCCTGCTGCCCAAGATCGTCGCCGATGGCATGAAGTACAAGGGCAACTACGTTGCGGTACCGGTCAACGTACACCGCGTGAATTGGGTGTGGGCCAACCCAGAGGTGCTGAAGAAGGCTGGTATCACCAGCATGCCCAAGAACTATGACGAGTTCTTTGCGGATGCCGACAAGATCAAGAAGATCGGCCTGATCCCCGTTGCCCACGGTGGCCAAAACTGGCAAGACTTCACCACGTTTGAGACCGTCGCACTGGGCATTGGTGGTGTGAAGTTCTACCACGATGCCTTGGTCGCACTGGACCCCAAAGCCATCAACAGCGCAACCATGACCAAGACGCTGGAGACCTTCCGCCGCATCAAGGGCTACACAGACGCTGCCTCTCCTGGTCGCGACTGGAATCTGGCAACCGCCATGGTCATGAAGGGGGAAGCGGGCTTCCAGTTCATGGGTGACTGGGCCAAGGGCGAGTTCCTGGCCGCAGGCAAGGTGCCTGGCAAAGATTTCCTGTGCGCAGCAGCACCGGGAACCGCCAATGCATTCACCTACAACGTGGATTCATTCGCCATGTTCAAACTCAAGTCTCCTGAGTCCCAAAAGGCGCAGGCAGACTTGGCTGCAGCCATCATGGGACCCGAGTTTCAGGAAGTCTTCAACTTGAACAAGGGCTCGATCCCCGTGCGTCTGAACATGAAGCTGGACAAGTTTGACGACTGCGCCAAGCAATCCAGCAAAGACTTTGTGGAATCCGCCAAGACCGGCAGCCTGCAGCCCTCTGCAGCCCATGGCATGGCGCTCAAGCCAGCGGTTGAAGGAGCGATCAAGGACGTGGTCAGCCAGTTCTGGAACGACGACAAGATCTCTGTGGCCGAAGGCCAAAAGCGCCTGTTAGCTGCAGCCGCTACCAACTAAACCACATACCCCCCAGTAGTCAGATCGGAGGACGGCACGGGCCGTCCCCGGGGGATGCTTTTTCTTAAATTATGCATTTGCGGGACAGACCGCAGCTACGCACAGCGAGCCAGCTCTGTCCTCAACACTTTAGAAACCCATCATGAAGCACATTTTTTCTCTCACCGCCATAGCGCTGGCCACTACCCTCTGCGCTGCCAGCGCACAGGCTGACGACGGCACCTTCGAATTCCACGGCTACTCCCGCGGCGGCCCCGTGAGCCCCTCGGACGGCGTCAAAGGTCGCTTCCAACTCGGCGGCGACTTGCAGGGCTTTCGCCTGGGCAATGAAGGCGACAACGGTATCGAAATCGACCTGAGCAAGACATTCAAGACCGACGCTGCCAGCTACAAGATCGAGTACATGCCGTCCAAATGGAACAGCGGCAACGTGGGCACTGAACAGGCATTTGTTGAATTGGGCGGCATGGGCTTTGCCCCTGAAGCCAAATTCTGGGTGGGCCAACGCCGCCTGCGTATCCAGGACGTGCACATTGTTGACTACTTCTTGTTGAACTACGGTGACAACGAAGGCGCAGGCGTGACCGATATCCCGCTGGGCGGCGCCAAACTGGGCCTGGGCATTTTCACCGGCGACAAGTTTGATACGCCTGCCGTAACCGGCGTCAATGCCACACGTTTCAATGCTGATATTTCGGAGATTGGCATCAACCCCGGCGGCAAGCTGCGCGTGTTGCTGACCGGCGTCAACGGTTCCGGCCTGGCCAATAGCAACACGGGCTCTGGCATTTCGGTATCGCACAACCAGACCGACTTCATCGTCAAGGGTTTGAACAACGCATTGTTCTTGCAAACTTCGACGGGCCATGCCCGCATCGACGGCGAGTTCCTGAATATCGATGGTGTCGCCGGTGGCCAGAAGGTCAGCCGCATTGCAGACTCCTTGAGCTGGCAGCTCGGCGCGTTCGGTGGCCAGACACTGATGTCCTACCAAACCAACCAGGACGAAGTGACGGGCATCGAGACCAAGGATACGTCTATTGGTGGCCGCATCTCGTACGCGTTCACCAAGAACTTCAAGCTGTTGGTGGACGCTGCGACAACAACACGCACCGGCGCGGGTCCAGACCAACGCCTGGACAAGTTGACGATTGCACCGACACTGTCCATGGGTCCTGATTTTTACAGTCGTCCAGAATTGCGTTTTTACGTGACGATGGCTAACTGGAACGATGCAGCCGGTGCAGCCAATGCTCTGAGCTTTGGTGCGAATGGCAAAACAGCACGCACCGTAGCCGGTGTGCAGTATGAGATCTGGTGGTAAGTCACAAGATCCAATAGGTTAGGTTTTCTCGGGGGTTAGGCGTTTATACGGCGGTCTCGCGACCGCCGTTTTTTTCATATGAAGACTTTTGAAAATATATTACCCAAGCTGGTGATCGCGCCCGGATTCATCATCGGGTTTGCATTCATTTACGGCTTCATGATCTGGAACGCCGTGCTGTCGGTGACGGGCTCCAACATGCTGCCCAACTACAGCGAATTTGTCGGGCTGGAACAATACGCCAAGCTGTGGGCGTCTGACCGCTGGTATGTTGCCCTCAAGAATTTAGGCCTGTTTAGCGTGCTGTATGTCGGCGGCTCCATGGCCTTGGGCATGGGCATGGCGATTTTTCTGGACCAAAAAGTACGCTTTGAAGGCGTACTGCGCACCATTTACCTCTACCCCATGGCGCTGTCATTCATTGTGACCGGCACCGCATGGAAGTGGATTCTGAACCCCAGTTTGGGGCTCGAAAAACTCATGCATGACCTCGGCTGGGCCAGCTTCCATTTTGACTGGTTGGTGCAGTCCGACACGGCTATTTACTGCGTCGTCATTGCCGGTATTTGGCAGTCAGCTGGGTTTGCGATGGCACTGTCATTGGCCGGTCTGCGCGGCATCGACGACAGCATCATCAAGGCCGCCCAGATGGACGGCGCATCGTTGCCCCGCATTTACTGGCGCATCATTTTGCCAATTCTGCGGCCTGTGGTTTTTTCGACCGTTCTGGTGCTGTCGCACCTGTCCATCAAGAGTTTTGATTTGGTGATGGCACTGACGTCTGGTGGCCCCGGCTACGCGACCGATGTACCCGCAACCTTCATGTACGTGATGAGCTTTACCCGTGGACAAATTGGCTTGGGCGCCGCCAGCGCCACCATGATGTTGGCCACCGTGGCCGCCATTGTTGTGCCCTACCTCTACAGCGAGCTGCGGGCCAAACCGCACGACCGCTAAGCTTTTTTTGAGCCACCCATGATCGCCAAAAACCTACCGCGCTTCTTTATCTACGGCATCCTGCTACTGGCCGCGTGCTTTTTCCTGGCCCCGTTGTATGTGATGCTGGTCACATCGCTCAAAGATGCCGAGCAAATTCGCTCCGGCAACCTGCTGAGCCTGCCGCACAGCTTCAATGTGGATGCATGGCTGAGCGCCTGGTCGTCGGCATGCACCGGTGTGGACTGCCGGGGCTTGCAGCCCTACTTCATGAACTCGGTGGCTATCGCAGTGCCTGCCGTGCTGATTTCGACCGCCTGGGGTGCTATCAACGGCTACGTGCTGAGCCTTTGGAAATTCAAAGGTAGCGAACTGCTGTTTGGCTTCATGCTGTTTGGGGTGTTCATGCCCTTCCAGGTGGTGCTGCTGCCGATGAGCCAGGTGCTGGGCTATTTGGGCTTGTCCAGCTCGATCGCAGGTCTGATCCTGGTGCACTGCATCGCAGGTCTGGCAGGGACCACGCTGTTTTTCCGCAACTACTACACCGCCATCCCCAAGGAACTGGTGAACGCGGCGCGTATGGATGGCGCAGGCTTCTGGCGCATCTTTTACCGTATCGTGGTGCCGCTGTCCGTTCCGATTTTGATGGTTACGCTGATCTGGCAGTTCACCAATATCTGGAACGACTTTTTGTTTGGCGTGGCTTTCAGCGGCGCTGACAGCAAGCCCATCACGGTCGGGCTGAACAACATGGCCAACACGACCAGCAGCGTCAAAAGCTACAACGTGGACATGGCCGCTGCGCTGATCGCAGGCTTGCCCACCATGCTGGTCTACATCCTGGCTGGCCAGTATTTCGTCAAAGGACTCACAGCCGGTGCTGTGAAGGGCTAAACCCCATTTCAACTATTCCATCGCATCACACAAACATGGCAGCTTCTCTACAAATTTCGGGTGTTCGCAAGGCCTTTGGCAAGGGCAACAAGGCCATCGAAGTGCTACAGCGCATCGACATCGAGGTGCAACCCGGCGAGTTTCTCATTCTGGTCGGCCCCAGTGGCTGTGGCAAGTCCACACTGCTCAACATCATTGCCGGGCTGGAAGAACCCACCGAAGGCCAGGTGCGCATTGGCGGCAAAGACGTCATTGGTGTAGCACCCGCCAAGCGCGACATTGCCATGGTGTTCCAAAGCTACGCGCTGTACCCCACGATGAGCGTGTACGACAACATTGGCTTCGCGTTGGAGATGCGCAAGGTGCCCAAGGCTGAGCGTGACGCGCGCATCCGCGAGGTCGCGGCCATGCTGCAAATCGAAGCGCTGCTGGACCGCCGACCCGCGCAGCTCTCGGGCGGGCAACGCCAACGCGTCGCAATGGGTCGGGCACTGGCGCGCCAACCGCAAATCTTTTTGTTTGACGAGCCACTAAGCAACCTGGATGCCAAGCTGCGGGTCGAGATGCGGGCCGAGATAAAGCGCCTGCACCAGCTCAGCGGCATCACCAGTGTGTATGTCACGCATGACCAGATCGAGGCCATGACACTGGGCTCGCGCATCGCCGTCATGAAGGGCGGCGTGTTGCAGCAACTGGGCACGCCGGATGAAATTTACAACCGTCCTGCCAACACCTATGTAGCCAGCTTCATTGGATCGCCGACGATGAACCTGATACCCGGCCACAACGGCACGACAGCAGGCAATGGCGGCTTTCAGATTGCATCGTCACAATTGCCGATGACCGCCCCCCGGGCTGGCAATCTCTTGATGGGCGTGCGCCCCGAGCACCTGAGTCTGGTCGATGGCGCGCCTTGGCGCGGTGAGGTCAGCTTGGTAGAGCCTACGGGCGCAGACACCTATGTCGTCGTGAAGACGGGCGCGGGCAATGTCACCGTGCGTGTCTCAGCCCAGGCCAAGCTGAAGGCCGGTGATAGCGTCGGGCTCGACATAGCGGCGGACCACATCAGCTGGTTCGATGCGGACACTGGTGTGCGCGTGTGAAAACACCTGCTGCTCCTGACTTTCGCTCTGCTGAATTT
>JBDTAG010000108.1:0-5063 GCA_039924745.1 Rhodoferax sp. | reverse complement strand
CTGCGAACTCAATCGCAACGATCGTTTCCACTGGGGTTCTGAAGCCAGGTCAGGCGGTTCTTTTTGCCGCTGCTTTTAACTTCATCGCGTATTTCATTTTTGGTTTGACGGTTGCAGCAACGATTGGCAAAGGCATTGTTATGCCCAACGTCGTCGACACCCATGTTGTTTTCGGTGCGCTCATAGGGGCGCTAACTTGGAATATCGTCACCTGGCTCTACGGGATTCCCAGCAGTAGTTCGCATGCACTGGTTGGCGGAATTGTGGGGGCAACGATCGCGAAGGCCGGAGCGGGTGTCTTGATTGCTTCGGGTGTTTTCAAAATCGTGGCATTCATCTTCATTTCGCCACTTTTGGCGTTTATCTTGGGCAGTTTGACCCGTGTTGCGATTTCTTGGATTTTTAGACGCGCCAGACCGTCCAAAGTAGATCGTTGGTTCCGTCGGCTACAACTGCTCTCTGCTGCGTCATCTAGCCTCGGCCATGGCGGCAATGACGCCCAAAAGACAGTAGGGATCATTTGGCTGTTGTTGATCGCGGCCACTAACTCCCACGTGCAAGGACTGCCTGAATGGATGAAGGCCAGCAAAGACCATTTGCCCCATTGGGTCATCATTGCGTGTTACCTGACCATTGCGGTCGGAACCATGTCTGGTGGCTGGCGCATCGTCAAGACCATGGGTCAGCGCATTACCAAACTTCGCCCAATGACGGGGTTTTGTGCCGAGGCGGGCAGTGCCGCAACGCTGTTCACGGCAACTTTGCTGGGTATCCCTGTATCGACCACCCATGCCATCACGGGTGCGATTGTGGGCGTAGGCTCAACCCAGCGGGCTAGTGCAGTGCGTTGGGGTGTAGCCGGAAATATCGTTTGGGCATGGATTTTCACCATACCCGCCAGCGCCTTTGTTGCAGCAGTTGCCTACTGGATCAGTCTGCAGGTTTTCTAGCCGCATCAGGTTGCGAGAGCAACCTTGCTTCCTCAACCTGGTATTCAAAATAGTGCTGAAAGCTAAATGCAAAGCTTGCCATCAGCACGGTAGTGCCCACTAACAGGGATACGACGAGTGCGCCTATCGTCAGCCAATTGGTTTGCCCGGCAGGTGCATCGGGTGCCAACGTGGGGTTGAATCGCGCATTCCATTTTTCTGGTGACATCAACCCGTAAACCAACGCATTGACGGCACATCCTGCAATGGTGAAACCCAACAGCGGAATTAAGACCCAGCACCAGGGGTCGTCCAAGCCATAAACGCGCGCGCGATATATGCCGTACGCTCCCACGACTGTGGGTATTGGCAAGATCCAAAGTAAGCGATTGGCGGCACCAAAAAGGTAAAGACGATGCAATCCAAAAGGACCGCCGAAGAAAGTAAGCCAGGCGGCCCAAGTTTTGTTTTTCATGTACCCGATTGTGACGGAGCTTGGGAGCTACCCAGTCCAATGACGCGGTCCATTAGCACGACATCCAGCCAGCGATCAAATTTCCAACCGCAATTGGCCAATACGCCAACATGGTTGAAGCCACATGCCTTGTGAACGCCGACGGAGCCTAAATTGCTTGAATCGCCAATCACGGCAATTAGCTTACGCACACCAGCACGTTCGGCTTGCGCCATCAACTCTTCAAGCAGCAATCGACCTAAGCCCTTACCTGAGGCGGCTGGGGCGAGGTAAATGGAATCCTCCGCCGAGTAGCGGTATGCGGGACGGGGTTTGAACCAGTTGCAGTAAGCAAATCCGAGCACCCCATCTTCGGTCTCAATGACCAAGTACGGAAGTTCTTTGGACAAAACATCGGCACGTCGGGCTGCCATGTCCTGCTCGGTGGGCGGCGTGGTCTCAAAGGTGCCGGTGCCGTGTAACACGTGGTGGGTATAAATGGCGGTGATGGCGGCAAGGTCAACGTCAGTGCTGGGTCTAATCTTTATCATGAATTGGTAACAGGTTATAATGGAGAGCTATTCAGAGTGTCACTGGCCGGGTGGCCAGTTGCGTGTCTCAACTTTGAATCGAACTTTGAATTTAATGGCTGTATTGTGATTTAAGCAGTACCAGTCACCCAAAGGATTAATTATGGTCGTCATTCGACTCGCCCGTGGCGGTGCAAAAGCACGCCCGTTTTTTAATATCGTTGTGGCTGACAAGCGCACACGCCGTGATGGCCGTTTCATCGAGCGCATCGGGTTTTACAACCCCATCGCAACCGCTACCGAAGAAAGCATCCGCATCGCGCAGGATCGTCTGACGTACTGGAGAGGCGTTGGCGCCCAAGCTTCCCCAACGGTGGAACGCTTGATCAGCCAAGCCGCCAAGAAGGCAGCTTAAGCCCACTGTGCCGAGATGAGGGCATTTCGCCCTCTGACCGGCGCCTTACGCGCATGATCACTGGACTCGAAGCTGCTGAATTGCCAGCGGATGCCATTGAAGTCGGACGGATTGCGGACGCGTGGGGCGTCAAGGGCTGGTTCAAGGTATTGGCCCACAGCGCTGATCCTGAAGCACTGCTTTCTTCCAAACACTGGTTTCTATTGCCCACCGAGCGCGGTGCGCAGACATTCACGGGTGTTGCACGCCTGTCTGTCAAAGAATCCAAGGAACACTCCGATACCGTCGTCGCCACCGCCCACGGCGTGGACGACCGTACGGCGGCCGAGGCCCTACGTGGCTCGCGCATTTTTATCTCCCGCTCCAGTTTCCCTAAAGCCGCAGATGACGAGTATTACTGGGTCGATCTGATAGGTCTGGATGTTGTCAACCGCGAAGACGAAGCCTTGGGTGTCGTCAAAGAGTTGCTGTCAACCGGCCCGCAAACCGTGCTGGTGCTGGAATTCCCGCAAGAAGACGGTAAAACGGGTGAGCGCATGATCCCTTTTGTGGCCGCCTACGTGGACGATGTGGACCTAAAGGCGCGCCGTATCCGCGTGGACTGGCAAACCGACTACTGACAGGTCGTGCGCATGCGCTTCGATGTCGTTACGCTGTTCCCCGAACTCTTCACCCCGTTTCTCTCGGTAGGCATCACCCGGCGGGCTTTTGAGTCCGGCCAGGTACAGGTGCAATGCACCAACCCGCGCGACTTCGCCACGGGCAACTACCGCCGTGTGGACGATCGACCTTTTGGTGGCGGCCCCGGCATGGTGATGATGGCGCAGCCGCTGGAATTGGCGCTCGCACACATCCGATCCCAGCGCACCGACTCTGCTCCAGTGGTGTTGTTCTCTCCGATTGGCAGGCGACTGGATCACGCACAGGTCCAGCGCTGGTCCAGCAGCAGCGGCGCCATTCTGGTGTGCGGCCGTTACGAGGGCATTGACCAGCGCTTTATTGACACCCTGGTCGATGAGCAAATCAGCTTGGGCGATTTTGTGCTGTCCGGAGGAGAAATACCCGCCATCGCATTGCTCGATGCAGTAGCCCGCTTGCAGCCCGGCGTGCTGTCAGACGCCGATAGTCACCACATGGACAGCTTCAATCCTTCGCTGGATGGTCTGCTGGATTGCCCGCATTACACGCGGCCCGAAGAGTGGGCTGGCGCTGCTGTTCCTGATGTTCTCTTGTCAGGTCACCATGGGAATATCGAGCGCTGGCGGCGCGACCAACGTCTGCAGTTGACGGCCAAGCACCGTCCTGATTTGTTGGAGATTGCCCGCGCTGCAGGCCTACTGAGCCCGAAGGACGAGCTAGTATTGCGAGAACTGGGTTGAGCTTGCTATAATGTTAGGCTAACCAGATCCTCTGTACGGCCAAAGTAGCGTATTGATTCAATATCGTGACTTCGCACCATTCGGTGCAGGCGCATACAAGATCAAGAAAGAAACCATGAACTTAATCCAAATTCTTGAGCAAGAAGAAATTGCTCGCCTTGGCAAGACCATCCCAGAATTCGCGCCTGGCGATACCGTTGTCGTTAGCGTCAACGTGGTTGAAGGCGCCCGCAAGCGCGTGCAGGCCTACGAAGGTGTTGTGATTGCCAAGCGCAACCGCGGCCTGAACAGCGGTTTCATCGTTCGCAAAATCTCCAGCGGTGAAGGCGTCGAGCGTACGTTCCAAACCTACAGCCCGCTGATCGCCAGCATCGAAGTCAAGCGCCGTGGTGACGTGCGCCGTGCCAAGCTGTACTACTTGCGTGATCGCAGCGGTAAGTCGGCACGTATTAAAGAAAAATTGCCAGCCAAGAAGACAGCCGCTTAAATCGTTAAGCCTTGTTTTCGACAAAAACCGCCCAGCGCAAGCTTGTGGCGGTTTTTTTATGACCGCAGCACAAACATCTCCACCCCCGAACTTTGATCCGCTTAAGGTGCCTGTGATTGGCGTGGATAGCCATTTGCCGAAGGTACCTGCCCAAGCTCTGCAGGCGCAGGCGTTGGTAGAGCGGTTTGCCAACGCACCCGCTTGGACCCCTGAGCTGCTGGCTGAGCCTCGGTTTTCGCTCCGGGAGCCTGTACTGGCGTCAGTGCTTGTGCCGCTGGTTATGCGTGCGTCAGGACTGAACGTGCTGTTGACCGAACGCACTATCCACTTGTCCAGTCATTCGGGACAGGTTGCTTTTCCCGGCGGTAAGGCTGATCCCGACGATGCGAACACGATCGACACCGCTTTGCGCGAGGCCGAAGAAGAGATTGGTCTGGAACGTCGATTTGTGCAGGTGTTGGGTACGCTGCCCATCTACACCACCGGCAGCGCCTTTCTGGTGACACCGGTCATCGCTTTGGTCAATGCTACCCACACGTTGGTCGCCAACCCAAATGAGGTGGCAGATATATTTGAAGTACCGTTAAGTTTTTTGATGGACCCTGCCAACCATCGTCACCATGCAGTAGAGTGGGCCGGAGCGCGCCGGGAATGGTTATCCATGCCATACCAAGATGGTGCCGTCGAGCGCTTTATATGGGGAGCAACGGCTGGCATGTTGCGCAACCTGTATGGTTTTTTGCGAAGCTAATGCGCGCAGGCGCCGCGAGTCTGTTTTGAAGACCAGGTTCGTGGCCGCTGGCTCGCTATCATTACCCCATGAGTTTTCTCGCCATACTATTTGCGCTGTTGCTTGAACAGGCACGCCC
>JBDTAG010000107.1:0-3039 GCA_039924745.1 Rhodoferax sp. | reverse complement strand
GGTCACGGTCAAGCACCGCATCGGTATCGACAAGACCGAGAGCTACGAATTTGTGCGTGATTTTGTCGGCACCGTCAGCGAAGCCGGTTGCAAGGTGTTTATCGTCCATGCGCGCAACGCCTGGCTCAAGGGCTTGTCGCCCAAAGCCAACCGCGAGGTGCCTCCGTTGCGCTATGCACTGGTGCACCAGCTAAAACAAGAGTTCCCGCACCTGACCATTGTTATCAATGGCGGCATTGCCAGCAACGCGTTGGCAGCTGAGCAACTGCAGCATGTAGACGGCGTCATGATTGGGCGCGAGGCCTACCACAACCCCTGGATTTTGAACGAATGGGACGCCGAGTTTTACGGCGTAGTACCCTCCGAGATCACCCGCGAAACGGTGGAGCAACAGATGGTGGACTACATGGCGCGTGAAGCTGCCGAGCACGGCACGCCGTGGAGCCATATCGCCCGCCACATGCTGGGTCTGCGCCATGGCATGCCGGGATCGCGCCACTGGCGCCAGGTGTGGAGTGACCACCATCTGAAATCCTCGCCAGCGCATCAGGTGATGGAGCAAGCACACAGAGCAGCACTTTCCGTTGCCTGAGTAGGGGCTGCTTTGCCTCTGTTGGGTGGACATATGGCAACAACAAAAACGGCCTCTAGCCCTCGTGGAATAAGTCGAAGCAGCTATTGAATTTGTAGCAATAGCGGTTTACGCGGCAGCTTGTAGCCCGTTACTGAAGTGCTCGCGCATACGCAGCATAGTGGCTTGTGCATCGCGCGCCAGCAATGACGTCATGATGGACCGGTGCTCGGCCAGAGATTCCGCAATTCGCCCGGTTTTGAGCAGCGAGTTGTGGCGGTTCAGCTTCATGACCTTGCGCAGGTCGGCCACCATCTGGTCGCGCCAGCGGTTGTTGGCGATCTCCAGCAGGCGCATGTGGAAGCGCTCGTTGACTGCAAAGAAATGGTCCATATTGGCGGTGCCAGGCAGAGCAGCAATTTCCAAATCGGCGTGTAAAGCTTTCAATTCGGCCAACTCTGCGTCGGTTGCCTTTGCCGCCACTACGCCAGCCGCGTCGCTCTCTAACAGGCTTAGCAGGTGGTACACGTCAGCGAGGTCTTGCTGCGACACCTCGGTCACATACGCGCCACGGCGCACCTTCATCGTTACCAAGCCTTCGGTGGCAAGTACCTTAAGTGCCTCACGCAGCGGCGTGCGGCTGATGCCGTATTCCTCAGCGATTTTGAGTTCGTCGATCCAGCTTCCCGGCTCGAGTTCGCGACTAAAAATACGCTGGCGCAGCAACTCGGCCACCTCAACATAAAGGGCTTTCGGCGAAAGTGAAGTACCAACGGAATGGTCGGAAAGCTGAACTGGCATGGTGCGCAAATAGATAGGACGGCGTTTTTGTAAGCTGGAATGAATATTCTGAATCAATAATTATGAATAATGTAAACTAAAAGACAAGCCAATACCCGGCCAAAACTAGACCGTTTTCCGAAAAACGATCACCATTGCGGCTAACAGGATCCCGATATGACTGAAAAAAGCACTGAATTCAAAGCCGCCACGCTGCAAGACTGGGCCAAGTCCGCCGCCAAGTCTGCTCCCGGTGGAAATGTAGAGGGCTTGAACTGGATCACGCCCGATGGCATCGCCGTCAAACCCCTGTACACGGCTGAAGACACCGCCAATTTGGCGTACACCAACACATTGCCCGGTTTCGAGCCCTACCTGCGCGGCCCCCAGGCCACGATGTACGCGGTGCGCCCCTGGACCATTCGGCAATACGCAGGTTTCTCCACCGCTGAAGAGTCCAACGCCTTCTACCGCAAGGCGCTGGCCGCTGGCGGGCAGGGCGTGTCTGTCGCGTTTGATCTGGCCACGCACCGTGGTTACGACTCCGACCACCCGCGCGTAACGGGCGATGTGGGCAAGGCCGGTGTGGCGATTGATTCGGTGGAGGACATGAAGATCCTGTTCGACCAGATCCCGCTGGACAAGGTGAGCGTCTCCATGACCATGAACGGCGCCGTGTTGCCGGTGTTGGCAGGCTACGTGGTGGCGGCCGAAGAGCAGGGCGTGGCGCAAGACCAGTTGAGCGGAACGATTCAGAACGACATTCTGAAAGAGTTCATGGTGCGCAACACCTACATCTACCCGCCCGCGCCGTCGATGCGCATCATTGGCGACATCATCGAGTACACGGCAAGCCACATGCCCAAGTTCAACTCGATCTCCATTAGCGGTTACCACATGCAAGAGGCCGGGGCCAACCAGGCGCTGGAGCTGGCTTTCACATTGGCCGACGGCAAGGAGTATGTGAAGACGGCCATTGCCAAGGGCATGGATGTGGACGCGTTCGCCGGGCGCCTGTCGTTCTTCTGGGCCATTGGCATGAACTTCTACCTGGAAGTCGCCAAGATGCGCGCCGCGCGCCTGCTGTGGTGCCGCATCATGAAGGGCTTTGATGCCAAGAACCCCAAGAGCCTGATGCTGCGCACGCATTGCCAGACCAGCGGCTGGAGTCTGACCGAGCAAGACCCGTACAACAACATCGTCCGCACCACCATCGAGGCCATGGCCGCGGTGTTCGGCGGCACGCAAAGCCTGCACACCAACGCGCTGGACGAAGCGATTGCGCTTCCCACCGAGTTCAGCTCGCGCATCGCCCGCAACACCCAACTCATCATTCAGGAAGAGACGCACATTACCAATGTGGTGGACCCGTGGGCGGGCAGCTACATGATGGAAAAGTTGACGCAAGACATGGCCGACGCGGCGTGGACCATCATCGAAGAAGTCGAAGCCATGGGCGGCATGACCAAAGCCGTGGACAGCGGCTGGGCCAAGCTCAAGATCGAAGCGGCAGCGGCCGACAAACAGGCGCGCATCGACAGTGGCCAAGACGTCATCGTGGGCGTCAACAAATACAAGCTGAAAAGCGAAGACGTGGTCGAGGCGCGCGACATTGATAACGTGGCGGTACGCGATTCGCAGATCGCCCGCCTGAACGCTATCAAGGCAAAACGTGATGTAGCCCTCGT
>JBDTAG010000106.1:0-7425 GCA_039924745.1 Rhodoferax sp. | reverse complement strand
GATGATGCCGTCGCCCTACACGGCCGACATCAGCTGGCTGGATGCCCGCGAGATGGCCCAGCGCATGGGCGTGCGCTACGACGAGATTTCTATCGTGCCGCAGTTCGAGGCGTTCAAGGCTTCGTTGGCGGCAGAGTTTGCCGGGCGTGCCGAAGACACGACCGAAGAAAATATCCAGGCCCGCATCCGCGGCACGCTGCTGATGGCGCTCTCCAACAAGTTCGGCAGTATCGTGCTGACCACGGGCAACAAATCCGAGATGGCGACCGGCTATTGCACGCTGTACGGCGACATGGCTGGCGGTTTTGCGGTCATCAAGGATCTGGCCAAGACGCTGGTGTTCAAAATGGCGCATTGGCGCAACGCCCACGACCCGTATGGCACGGGCGCCAGCCCCATACCCGAGCGCATCATCACCCGCCCGCCCAGTGCCGAGCTGCGCCCCGACCAGAAGGACCAGGATAGCTTGCCGCCGTATGAGGTGCTGGACGCCATCGTGGACCGTTACATGGAAAACGACCAGAGCATAGAAACCATCGTTGCGGCGGGGTTCGAGCGGGCTGATGTGGAGAAGGTCACGCGCCTGATCAAGCTCAACGAATACAAACGCCGTCAGGCTCCGGTAGGGATTAGGGTCACGCACCGAAGCTTTGGCAAGGATTGGCGGTATCCTATAACCAATTATTTTCGCGCTTAGGAGTCCTATGAAACAAATCACCGCCATCGTCAAACCGTTCAAACTCGAAGAGGTGCGTGAGGCACTGGCCGAATGCGGTGTGACCGGTCTGACCGTCACCGAGGTCAAAGGCTTTGGCCGCCAAAAGGGTCATACCGAGTTGTACCGTGGCGCGGAATACGTGGTCGACTTTCTACCTAAGGTCAAGGTTGAAGTGGTTGTGAAAACAGAAGATGTCGACCGCTGTGTTGACGCCATCGTGAAGGCCGCACACACCGGCAAGATCGGCGACGGCAAGATTTTTGTTACCAGCGTGGAGCGCGTGGTGCGCATCCGCACCGGTGAGCAGGACGAATCCGCGGTCTGATGTCTAGAAGCGGTGGTACAGCGCCGCCGCCCATATTCCCGCACACAAGAGCAGACTGAGTAACACGGCAGCGCTGCCCATGTCTTTGGCGCGCTTGGACAGGTCGTGCCATTCGGGGCCAATGCGGTCAATTGCGGCCTCAACCGCCGTGTTCAGCAGTTCCACAACCAGCACCAAAACTACACTGGCCGATAGCAGCGCGGTTTCTACCCAAGTGCGACCCAGCCAGAAGGCTGCGGGCAGCAAAACCAGCGATGCCATGGCTTCTTGTCGAAAAGCGGTCTCTCCCCAGCCGGCACGAAACCCGTCCATTGAATAGCCCGCCGCGTGCAGGATGCGGTTAAGGCCCTTACGGTCTTTTTGTGGGTTGGCGGAGGACGCGATTTTTGGGTCAGCTTGCATGGTGCAGACGACGTCTTAGCGACTCAGTGGACGCGAAGTGACCAAGCGGGTACCCGCCAGCGCGTCGTGCCAGAACTGTCCCTGTGGGTGGAATCTGCTGAGCAAAGCCCACACAGCCACCCAGCCTGTCAGCACGATGGCCTTTTCACCGCCACCGGTTTGAAAGAACGACAACGCTAAGAGCGGTGGCAGAAACCATATCCAACTCAAAACATAGCGACCGAGCGCGCGCATTTGGGAGATGGCCATACCATCGCGTCCGACGACCCGTATGTTCCAGGTTTTCATGGCCAGCGTTTGTCCTTTGGCCCAGAACCATGTGAAATAAATACCGAAGACGATGAAGAGGAATGCTTCCAGAAGATGGCGGCGCGGATCAATGCCACTACGCATTTGTCCCAGGGTGCTGAAAAGCCAAGTCGCAAAGAAAGCAACAGCGAACATCAGCATGCCTTCATACAGCCAGCACGCCATTCGGCGCCACAAACCAGGGGTGTTCATTTCAATGTGCATTGTGAGGATCTCAGACCGACAGGGATTGTAGGTCGATGCCAAGTTGGCAAAAACGCTGAGCCCCGGCGCAACGCAGGCTTGGGTCAGTTTGGGGAAATAGTGTCAGCGTTGACTGCGGGTACGGAGGGGCTCAGAACGTCTGATGCGGGTGCCGAGGCAGGTATGACTACTGGTGGAAGTGGCGGCAGGGGCAGCAACGTGTTGGGGTCAATTCTGGGCTTGACAGCTGCAGCGACGGTGTCATTTGGAGACGTGTGACGGGTGATGGGAACCGGTGTCAGCTTGCCGCTCGCGAATGGTTTGACGGCGATCGCAGCTCCGGTGGGTTTTGCTTTGCCTTTGGATGCAAGCTTGAGCTTTTCCTCGCTGCTGAGGTTTTGGTAGGCTTCCCACTCCGCCGCCCGTGCAGAACGGGAAACTTTCTTGGTTTCAGCAAAGTTGAGACGCGCACGTTCACGCTGAATAGGCGTTAACGCAGCCCAACCAACCATTCTGCTTTGTATCTTTTGCTGTTCTGCAGGGGTGCGCTTGGAGTAGACGTGCGTCAAAGCAATCCACTTGTCTTTTTGGGCGCTGTTCAGTGAGTCCCAACCTGCGGCCAGGGGCTGCAGGATTTGCTGTTGTTCTGGAGTGAGGCTTTGCCACTGCGACCCTGATGCATGGACAAGTAGCACAGGCGCGGTGGGTTGGCTTTCTGAAGGCGACGACCGACCCATGACCCATACCAACGCACCGATCAGCGCGCATCCAAGAATTGCGAGAACAATGGCTAGACGGGGTCGAGAACGAGCAAACAAATCAGAGACGGCCATGGAGGTCAGAGAAACACTAGTCGCGGCGGTTGATGCTCAGGAAGTGTGCAAAACCTGGGTCGGTATACGCTGCGGGCGGCAAATCGTCGGTCAGGAGTTCGGCATCCACGTCAGCAATCTCGCTGGTACGTTGGTGTTCTTGCACAACGGCGATTGTCAATAACCCGGCGACCAAGGCCAACAATGGAACTACGGCGCCAATGCGATTCCAGAAACCGCCGTCCGATCCACCTGGACTAAGTGTCGCGGTTCCGCCTTGCACATTGACGCTGGTAGCGGTTTGAAGTTTGACGATTTTTCGCTTGGACAGGGCTTGCATGCGCGCCGCCTTCAAGCGCTCGGATATGTCGTTGGGCAACTCACGGGTCGTATCCGACAAGCGTGCAGCAATGTTGCGTCCCAAGCGGTCCTGGTAGGCGGTGTGGTCTAGTGTTGTTGTCATAGTCGTATTCCTTTCGCGCTTAAGGCTTTACTCAAGGCCTGGACGGCTCTGGAGCAATGCGTTTTGACGCTGCCTTGCGAGCAACCCATAGCGGCAGCGGTCTCGGCAACATCCATCTCTTCCCAATAACGCATCAAAAAGGCCTCCCGTTGACGTGCGGGTAGCTGTTGCACCTCTATTTCAATCTCACGTAAAGTTTGCGCCCGTTCGGTTTGAGTTTCGGCGCTCTCGTTTTGTTCCCCGTTGTTTGACGCATGCAGGGTTTCCAGAAGGTCAAAACCTTCGTCTTCTACCCCAGAATCGAAGTCGCTCATCGTCGAGAACAATGCTCTTTGCGTTTTTTGGCGACGAAACCAGTCCAACGTGCAGTTGGACAGGATGCGCTGGAACAGCATCGGTAGTTCTTCGACCGGTTTGTGTCCGTAGTGTTCGGCCAACTTCATCATGCTTTCCTGGACAATGTCCAGAGCCGACTCGTCGTTGCGAACGTGGTAGACGGACCGCTTGAAAGCGCGTTTTTCCACGCTTTTCAAAAAATCGGATAGTTCGCGGTCAGAGGCCAAGGGTTAAAAGCCGAGCAAATAGAGGAACACCGGTTTGCCAAATTGGCTGCTTTCTCGGCGTGTAATGTCGAATTATCGCATTTACATGTTCAACATTTGTGCGCCATCTGCCAAAAGACGCTTGGTCAGTGCGATAATAAGGCTTGCATTCATAAGGCAAACGGGTTTTGGTTCGGCGCAGCATTCAATGCGCTCATGGCCTAAATCTTAAGTTCCGACGCGACTCCACAAGAGTTTTGCGAAGGGGCACCCAAGGTTTTTCGTTAGAGAAATTCACAAAGGTTCATCATGGAAATTTCAAAAGCTGAAATCGCTTCGGCGTCGGCTGCATCCCATTCAAACAAGTCCCACGGGACATCCTCCGGTACGCTGGAACTCCGCGGCGCGGAAATCCTGGTCAAAGCTTTACAGGCTGAAGGTGTCAAATACGTTTGGGGATACCCCGGCGGTGCGGTACTGCACATCTACGACGCGTTCTACAAACAAGACACGATCCAGCACGTTTTGGTGCGCCACGAGCAAGGCGCGGTACACGCAGCCGATGGCTATGCGCGAGCCACTGGCGATGTGGGCGTTGCGCTGGTGACTTCGGGCCCCGGCGTAACTAATGCGGTAACTGGCATTGCTACAGCTTATATGGATAGCATCCCGATGGTGATCATCACGGGCCAGGTTCCAACCCATGCCATTGGCCTGGATGCATTCCAAGAGTGCGACACGGTGGGTATCACACGACCGATCGTTAAACACAATTTCCTCGTCAAAGACGCCCGCGATTTGGCCGAAACCCTGAAAAAGGCTTTCCACATTGCGCGCAGCGGCCGCCCTGGTCCTGTAGTAGTCGACATCCCCAAGGACGTGTCGTTCAAAAAAGTGCCGTATGCGGGCTACCCGACATCGGTTGAGATGCGCTCGTACAACCCGGTGCGCAAGGGCCATGGTGGCCAGATCCGCAAGGCATTGCAACTGTTGCTGGCCGCCAAACGGCCCTACATCTACACCGGTGGCGGTGTGTTGTTGAGCAATGCATCCAAAGAGCTTCGCACCTTGGTGGACATGCTGGGATACCCGGTGACCAACACCCTGATGGGCTTGGGCGCTTACCCAGCCACAGACCACAAGTTTCTCGGCATGTTGGGCATGCACGGCACGGTAGAAGCCAACAACGCCATGCAAAACTGCGATGTGTTGCTGGCAGTCGGTGCCCGTTTTGATGACCGGGTGATTGGCAACCCCAAACACTTTGCGCAAAACGAACGCAAGATCATCCATATTGATATTGACCCGTCCAGTATTTCGAAACGCGTCAAGGTAGACATCCCTATCGTGGGCGATGTGAAAGACGTGTTGCTGGAAATGATCGCCATGATCAAAGATGGCACGGTCAAGCCCGATGCCGACGCTTTGGGCGCTTGGTGGGACACGATTGAAGGTTGGCGCAAGCGCGACTGCATGAAGTACAGCATGGGCAAGGGCGATGTCATCAAGCCGCAATATGTGGTCGAGACCTTGTGGAACATGACCAAGGATGTCGATACCTACATCACATCGGACGTGGGTCAACACCAGATGTGGGCAGCGCAGTACTACAAGTTCAACGAGCCCCGCCGCTGGATCAACTCTGGCGGTCTGGGCACCATGGGCGTGGGCATTCCCTATGCCATGGGCATCAAGCTGGCCAAGCCCGACAGCGAAGTGTTCTGCATAACGGGCGAAGGCTCGGTGCAGATGTGTATTCAAGAGCTTTCCACCTGCCTGCAATACAACACACCAATCAAAATCGTGTCGCTGAACAACCGTTACCTTGGTATGGTGCGCCAGTGGCAAGAAGTTGAATACGAAGGCCGCTATAGCCACAGTTACATGGACGCGCTGCCCAATTTCGTCAAGCTGGCCGAGGCCTATGGTCACGTTGGCATGCTGATTGAAAAGCCGCAGGATGTGGAGCCCGCGTTGCGCGAGGCCCGCAAGTTGAAGGACCGAACGGTGTTCATGGACTTCCGCACCGACCCGACCGAGAACGTGTTCCCCATGGTGCAGGCCGGCAAGGGCATCACGGAAATGCTGCTCGGTAGCGAAGACCTTTAAGCAAAATTGGGCTCTAGCCCTCGTGGAATAACCGTAGTTAGCTATTAATACGCTAGCATTCTTTAGACGAATCTATTGTCCGCCGAGCCCGCAACTTACCGGTTGCGGGGGAGGGCGGCGAAAAGAGGAATCCATCTCATGAAACACATCATTGCAGTATTGTTGGAAAACGAGCCGGGCGCTCTGTCCCGCGTCGTTGGACTGTTTTCAGCCCGTGGCTACAACATCGAATCTTTGACCGTAGCGCCCACCGAAGACCCCAGTCTCTCCCGCATGACGATCCAGACCACGGGGTCGGACGACGTTATCGAGCAAATCACCAAGCATTTGAACCGCCTGATCGAAGTCGTCAAGGTCGTTGATTTGACCGAAGGCGCTTACATCGAGCGCGAGCTGATGATGGTCAAGGTGCGTGCGGTCGGCAAAGAGCGTGAAGAGATGAAGCGCATGGCGGATATCTTCCGTGGCCGCATCATCGACGTGACCGACAAGAGCTACACCATCGAACTCACCGGCGACCAATCCAAGAATGATGCGTTCCTGGAAGCGCTGGAGCGCGCGGCCATTCTGGAAACGGTGCGAACCGGCTCCAGCGGCATTGGCCGCGGTGAGCGTATATTGCGAGTCTGATTTTTCCACCGGTCCGAGCGCGCGTTTCGACAGGCTCAACGCGAACGGACCTTGGCTAGTGGCGATCAACGGTCACCGTTCGCCCTGAGCCTGTCGATGGGCATTTCGCCAAACCACTTTTTTAGGAGATTTGAAATGAAAGTTTTTTACGACAAGGATTGCGACCTCAGTTTGATCAAAGGCAAGACCGTCGCCATCATCGGCTACGGCAGCCAAGGCCATGCACATGCACAAAATCTGAATGACAGTGGCGTCAAAGTTGTGGTTGGCTTGCGCAAGGGTGGCGCATCTTGGGACAAAGTCGCCAAGGCAGGCCTGAAGGTTGCTGAAGTAAACGAGGCAGTTGCCTCTGCTGACGTCGTGATGATTTTGTTGCCTGACGAAAACATCGCTGGCGTGTACACCGAGATCGAGTCGCACCTGAAGCAAGGCGCATCCTTGGTATTCGCCCACGGCTTCAACGTGCACTACAACCAAGTCATTCCCCGCGCCGATCTGGACGTGTGGATGGTTGCGCCCAAGGCTCCAGGCCACACGGTGCGCAACACCTACACCCAAGGTGGCGGCGTGCCCCATCTGATCGCTATTCACCAGGACAAGTCTGGCAAGGCGCGTGATCTGGCGTTGAGCTATGCCATGGCCAACGGTGGCGGTAAAGCCGGCATCATCGAGACCAACTTCAAGGAAGAGACCGAGACCGATTTGTTCGGTGAACAGGCTGTGTTGTGTGGCGGTGCAGTTGAGCTGATCAAGATGGGTTACGAGACCCTGACCGAAGCGGGCTACGCGCCTGAAATGGCTTATTTCGAATGCCTGCACGAGTTGAAGTTGATTGTTGACCTGATCTACGAAGGCGGCATTGCCAACATGAACTACTCCATCTCCAATAACGCCGAGTATGGTGAGTACGTGACCGGTCCTGAGGTCATCAA
>JBDTAG010000105.1:0-4355 GCA_039924745.1 Rhodoferax sp. | reverse complement strand
AGTACACCCATAGGTGACTTGGACGGGCGGATCACCGACTTCAGCCTGCGCATACAGGCTTTTCTGGACGACAACAATGACGCCAACCCCGAGCGGCGTCTGCACCAAGACAGCGACGTCATCAACGACTTGCTGTCTGTCAAAAAAATCTGGTTGGTCACGTCGGTACCTGAGTCTTGGAAAGAGGTGGTGACGCAGGCTGGATTTTTCAATATTCAGGTTGAGGTCTGCGGCCCTGTGTACGACCAGAAGGCAACCCAAGACCCGACCATTGTGTTGGTCGATGCCAACGGCTTGCAGCCTACCGCATTTATAGTCCGCGTGCAGGCGCTGCGCGGCCGGTTCTCGGCCAGCAGCATCATTGGGCTGAACCTGCCATCGGATTTTGAAGGGCTCAAGTTGGCGCTTCGTGTAGGGTGCGACTTTTGCTTCCCGTTGCGCACAGCACAATCCACGATCATGGCCCGCATCGTCAAACTGTGCGGTTCCGAAGAAGAGCCACCGTACCGCGTGTTGGTGGTAGAAGACTCCAAGACTGCCAGCACGCTGATCCAGCGCACGCTCAAAGATTCCGGTGTGGAGTCCATGGCTATTTCCAAGCCCCAAGAGGTGCTAACGGCACTGGCCAAGTTTCAGCCCGATTTGGTGCTAATGGATATGTACTTGCCGGGATGCACCGGGGTAGAGGTGACCCGCGTGATTCGCCAGCATGAAGAGTTTTTATCGACGCCAGTGGTCTATCTGTCGGCTGACACCAGCATTGCGCTGCAGGTGGATGCGCTGCGTCTGGGCGGCGACCACTTCCTGACCAAACCGTTCAACCCGGTGGTGCTCTATGCAGTCGTCAAAAGCAAGATCGACCGTTACCGCATTCTGCGTCGCTCCATGTACCTGGACAGCTTGACTGGTTTACTCAACCACACCAGCTCCAAACAACGGGTCGCTGCCGCCGTCAACACGGCCTTGGCCGACGGATCGCCGTTGTGCGTAGCCATGGTGGACATTGACCATTTCAAATTGGTGAATGACACCTACGGTCACCCCATGGGCGACCAGGTGATTCGCAGCATGGCGTGGTTGCTCAAGCAGCGTTTGCGCAAGACCGATTCGGTAGGGCGTTACGGTGGCGAAGAATTTTTGGTCGTGTTGCCCCAAGCCAATGCGGAACGGGCGACCCAACTGCTGGACCGTATCCGAGTGGATTTTTCACAGTTTCACCATCCGGTCAAAGCGACATCGTTTGCGTGCACGTTCTCATGCGGCATAGCGCAGCTCACCCCCGGGGTCAGCGCCCAAGCCCTGATCAAACTGGCCGACGAAGCCTTGTACAAGGCTAAACACCAGGGCCGCAACCAGATTGTTGGCGGCTGAGTTTTGGGTCGTATCGTGTAAGAGAATCCCGCAGTCCACACCTTTACGGCGGTGCGATACTTCCGGGCATCAGGTTAAGCCAGTTTACACAAGATGAACGTTTTGAAACGAACACCCCGAGCCATTTCCCAAGGTGCTTTGCGTCCTGTCTCCAACGGGTTTTGCCACAACTGTGGCAATGCAATCAGTGGGCACTTCTGCGCCAATTGCGGGCAGAAGACCAATATGCATCCCGCCAGTACCCGGGAGTTTTTACATGAATTTGTTGGCCACCATGTAGCGCTTGAAGGCAGACTGTGGCGTACCTTGTACCTGCTAATGCTGCGTCCTGGTCGCTTGACCAACGAATACATCGGCGGGCGACGCGCACGCTATCTCGAACCGCTGCGGTTATTCATGTCGGTGAGCGTGCTGTTTTTTTTGCTCATTAAATTCGGTGGCGTTGATTTGCATTTGCAGGATACGCAGGCTGGTGCGCCGTCAATCGGTTTTAGTGCCAGCGATTCCAAAAATTCCATCCTGAAGCTCAGCAAAAACGAAAAGCTGCCGGCCGATATTCGCAGAGACTTGCAGGCGGAAGCGGACAAGATCACAGTGCCGCAAGGCGAGACGGGTCACATCATCCAGTTCGACCAGAAGGACCGCGACGCCCTTGCTGCGCGGAACCACGAAGCCGGCGCAGTGGCCGCGATCGATCGCTATTTCCGGGTGTCAGAAAAAGCGCAGAATTTTGCCGAGCTACCGAATGAGGAACAAATCAAGCTCGCCACCCACGCCTTCTTCAGCCTCGCGCCCTATGCGATTTTTTGCCTGATGCCGGTATTTGCGTTGCTTCTCAAACTGCTATACATGGGTAGTGGCCGTCGCTATGGCGAACATATGCTGTTTGCGCTGCACGTCAACGCCTTCGCCTATGTTCAGATCGGCCTGTTGTTTGCGTTGGCCATATTCAGACCGCCGCTGGGGGTCTGGGCCAGTTCCGCGCTGGGGATCTGGCTGCTGGTTTATCTGCCGCTGGCGATGCAACATACCTATGGCGGACGGCGTCGCTACACCTTGTTGCGCTGGGTCTTCCTGATGACGGTTTACATGATGGCGATGGTCTTGGCATTGATGTTCGCGATCGCGATGGGCATATTGAATTGATCACAGCGCCAAACACCCAGTGCGCAACCAGATTGCGGGTGGGGGTTAGACATTTCGGGCTTCATAGCGTGTGCGTGACGATCTTGAAGTCCGCATCTTCAACGTAAGTCTTGACAGTGAAGCCCAGGCTGCGCATGAGTTTGAGCATGCCGGGATTGTTGGCCAGTACCAAGCCGTCGATCTCGGCCAGGCCTTTCTCCCGAGCTGCTTCCATGATGCTGAGCATCAAGCGTGAGCCCAAGCCTTTACCGTTGAAGTCGTCGGCCACCACCAGCGCAAATTCGCAACTGGACTGGTCCGGATTGGTGACGTAGCGTGATACACCCACAATGCGCTCCGTCTCGACGATCTCACCATCTGCACCCGCAACACGTGCTTTGAAAACTGCTACCAGTGCCATCTCGCGGTCGTAGTCGATCAGTGTGAACCGCGCCAGCATGGTCGGCGGCAATTCGGTGATGCTCGATACGAATCGGAAATATCGGCTCTCTGGCGAGAGGTGCAGCATCAGCTCCTGCAACATGTGCGCGTCATCCGGTCGAATGGGACGCACCGAATACTCACCACCCCCTGGCAGTGGCCATACCTGTTCAAAACGAGCGGGGTAGGGCAGGATGGCTAGGTGGTTGTAGCTGCTTGTGCTGGCACTCCCCGCCTGCGCCGCATGGTCAATGACAATGCGCGCATCGACCGCCACCGCGCCGTGTTCATCCACGATGAAGGGGTTGATGTCCATCTCGCGCAGTTGCGGTAGCGCGCACACCATCTCGGATACGCGCAGCAGCACCTGCTCTAACGCATCCATGTTGACAGGGGCGTTTCCACGCCATTCACCCAAGGTCTCGGCCACGCGCGATCGCTCGATCAAGCGGCGTGCCAAAAATTGGTTCAGCGGCGGCAGTTCCATGGCTCGGTCATCAATGAGTTCAATCATGGTGCCACCCGCGCCAAAGGCAATCACCGGGCCAAAGGGGTCGTCGGTCACCATGCCAATGTAGATCTCGCGACCGCGCTTTGCACGCGCCATGTTTTGCACGGTGATGCCGTTGATGCGCGCTTGCGGTTGCAGTCGGCCTACAGTCTGCACCATATCGTTGAAGGCATCGCGCACGCCCGTGGCGTTGGCAATGTTGAGCGCTACGCCCTGCACGTCAGATTTGTGGCTGATGTCGGGTGAATCAATTTTCAGGGCCACCGGGAAGCCGAGTTGAGTCGCAATCATCATGGCCTCGTTGGCCGTACGCGCGAGCATGGTGGTGGTGACCGGTATGTGAAACGCCGAAAGCAGTGTCTTTGACTCCATTTCGGTGAGCACATTGCGCCTTTCGGCCAACACGCTTTCTATCACCAGGCGGGCGCCTTCGATATCGGGCTTGTTCAGCGCTGACAAGGGGGGCGGTGTCTGCTGCAACAACAACTGGTTTTGGTAGAACGATGCCAAATTTCCAAAGGCGCCCACGGCGGCCTCAGGGGTGCGAAAACTTGGAATCGCTGCGTCATTGAGAACGCCACGCGCAGCGCCCACCGAAGCGTCTCCCATCCAGCACGAAAGTAGAGGCTTGCCAACGCTGCGTTTGGCGTCTGCCAGAGCAGTGGCTATAGACGCCGCATCGACGCCAGGCTTGGGTGAGTAGATGGCCAGCATGCCGTCGATTTGGCGGTCCTTTTCAGCGGCTGCGATTGCAGCCTTGAAATGTTCCGGTCCTGCCTCTTCCGATAAATCGATCAAATCCGTCAGTGACGCCAGTGGCGGCAAAAGAGGTTTAAGCGTTGTGACCGATTCAGCGGAGAGTTTGCCCAACTGCAACGAAATTTCATTCACCCAGTCGGCGGCTAGC
>JBDTAG010000104.1:0-6600 GCA_039924745.1 Rhodoferax sp. | reverse complement strand
GCGCGGGCCGCACCTCGCCCGCCAACCCCACTTCGCCAAATGCAATAAAGCCTTTGGGCAAGGGCTTACCCCGCAAGCTGGACGTGATGGATAACAGCACCGCCAAATCGGCCGCAGGCTCATTGATGCGTACGCCACCCACCGCATTGACGAACACATCCTGGTCCATACAGGCCACGCCTGCGTGGCGGTGCAGAACGGCCAGCAGCATGGCCAAACGGTCTTTGTCCAGCCCCACGCTGAGGCGGCGTGGCGACGGCCCGCCGCTGTCGACCAAGGCCTGAATCTCTACCAACAACGGGCGTGTACCCTCCAGCGTGACCATCACGCAGCTACCGGGGACGGGCTCGGAATGTTGGCTCAAAAAAATGGCGCTGGGATTGCTGACACCTTTGAGCCCTTTTTCGGTCATGGCAAAAACGCCGATCTCGTTCACTGCACCAAAGCGGTTTTTGATGGCGCGCACCAAGCGAAACTGGCTGTGGGTGTCGCCCTCAAAGTACAGCACCGTGTCCACCATGTGCTCCAGCACGCGCGGCCCGGCCAGCGCACCTTCTTTGGTCACATGGCCGACCAGCACGATGGCGGTGCCGCTGGATTTGGCGCAGCGCGTCGGGTGGGCCGCGCATTCGCGCACCTGGGCCACTGAGCCCGGTGCCGAGGTAAGCTGGTCTGAGTACACGGTTTGTATGGAGTCAATCACCGCCACATCCGGTTGCAGCGCGTCGATGGTGGCGAGTATTTTGTCGAGCTGGATTTCGGCCAGCACCTTGACCTGTGAAGCATCCATGCCCAAGCGGCGCGAGCGCAGGGCGACCTGGGCGCCGCTTTCCTCACCGGTGACGTACAAGGTCGATTGGCCGCTGCGTTGTAAAGAGTCCAGTGCCTGCAACAGCAGCGTGGATTTGCCAATGCCAGGGTCGCCACCGATCAGCACCACAGCACCTTCGACCATGCCGCCGCCCAATACACGGTCCAGCTCATCTTGCCCGGTGGGTGTGCGTTGTACGTCGGTGGCCTCTATGTCGGCCAGTACCGCTACCTCAGAACTTTTGGCCAACGACTGGAATTGCGAGGCGTAGCGATTTTTCGCCGGTGCTGCCGACTCGGCGACCGATTCGATCAGCGTGTTCCATGCTGCGCAACTGGGGCATTTGCCCAACCACTTGGGCGCGGTGCCGCCGCATTCGGTACAGGTGTAGATGGTTTTGTCTTTAGCCATGCCACCATAATACTGTATAAATCTACAGACTCTTGATGCCGATTCTGGCCTTTCGGACCTTCTCAATACTCAGCGTCACCCTTACATCTTCTACTGCCACTGCTGTAACTATGGTGAACGCTGGTGTAGTCGTCTCTTTACACTGTTGCTTGCCCAGAGCCACGCCATTTTTGTCCAAAATCGGTATGACCCACGGCGTATTGGCGCGCTCGCCGCGTTGGACCGACAGCGCAGTTTCGCCGTTGGCCAGCTTGACGTAGGTGCCAGGCGGGTAAAAGCCTGCTGCCTGGGCCATGGCTGACGCAATGCCTTGCGCTGCACCTTCTGCACCCATAACCATGGCCTTGACGGCTCTCACGGGCGACAGTGACACCCGGGTCTTGCGCGCAGCCATCTTGGCTACAAAGATGTCTGCCATCGCCAAAACGCGCCGCGCCGTGAGTGTGCTGGGCAGGCCCTCCGCTGTCTCAGGCTCGTGGTGCCAGCGAACGATGTCCAACACCTCTGGGTCGTCAATTCCAAAATCCTTCAATATGCGCACGCTTCTTTGCGGGTGTTCTTGAATCAATGTGCGTTGCCAGTCCGTGGGTGCATTGCTCTGGCGGGCCATACTGTCCTGGTCGCGCGCCATACCAATATTCATCAGCAAGGCGGCAGTCACCAAAGTGTTGCGTTGGCGCTCGGGGATGGTGAGCTTGCGTGCTGTCATATCGCAAATCACCGCGCAAAGCAGTGCGTGGCTCGCGCAATAGCCCTGGGTGGTGTCGGCCAGCGCCTGGAAGAGGCAAAACAGGCTGTCGTCGGCGTCGGTTTGCAGCAACTGCAATGCCTTTTTCTCAATCCCCACCAACCGCTCCAGCGGGCTGATGGCCAACCCACCCTGGTACAAAATGCCGCGCAAAACCTCTTGCAAGTCAAGCCAGCCGCCGTTGAGCTGCTCGCCGACAACGTAGTCACTGGCGCGGATCTCGCTGGGCATCGGTGCTTTGATGATGGTGTCCACATTTGCACCGGCAATTAACAGGGCGTGCACCATGCGTTCGTAACTGCGCTGCCACGCGTGCGCATCGGCAGGCGTGCTCGAAGCATTGTGGGCGTGCAGCTTTTCCCGGTGCTCTTCAGAAACGACAGGCTGCCCCTTGCGCAGCAGCAGTTGGCCACTGGCGCTCCACACATCGACGGGTAGTGGCTTTCCCACCTCCAGCAAGTCAACCGGAATGGGGACATATTTCATGCAGCTACCTCGACGGGTACACGTTGGGCCAGCCCACACATCAATTCGTAGCCCACGGTTTGGGCGCAGGCTGCCACTTCATCTATAGACAACACCGTGCCATTTGCCGCCGTGCCCCACAGGGTGACCACGCTTCCAGTGTCCGCCTGTGGCACCGGCGTCAGGTCTACGGTGATCATGTCCATGCTGACGCGCCCTACGGTGCGGGTGCGCACGCCGTCTACCAGCACCGGAGTGCCGGTGGGGCAGATGCGTGGGTAGCCGTCCGCATAGCCGCAGGCTACGACCCCAATACGCATGTCCTGTGGCGCCACAAAGCTTGAGCCGTATCCGACGCTAGCCCTCGCGGATAATGATTGAACTGCTATTATTTTTGCAGCAAGTGTCATGGTTGGCTGCAAACCCCAATGCGCCGCGCTGTGCTCGGGAAAGTCTGGGGCACTGCCATACATGGCAATGCCGGGGCGTACCCAGTCCGACACTACAAACTGTTCAGGTTGGGCATCGGCTTGTGAAGGATTTACGGTGTGGCGCAGCGTAGCGGCGCTATTGCTCAGGCTGCGTTCGCCCGGCAGGTCGCGTGTGGTGTGGGCAAAGACGGCCATTTGCTCGGCCACACCTTTGGCTCCATCGGCATCGCTAAAGTGGGTCATCAGGGAAATCTCGTCCACCTGTGGCAGGGCGTTAAGCCGAGCCCAGGCTGATCGGTAGCGCTCGGGCGCAAAACCCAGTCGGTTCATGCCCGAGTTCATTTTGAGGAACACACGCTGTGGCACGTTGGTCTTGTGTGCGGCCAACATGTCGATCTGGGCTTCGGAGTGCACGGTATGCCATAAGTCCAACCGAGAGCAGAGCTCAAGATCGCGTAATTCGAAAGCACCTTCCAGCATCAATATAGGCCCGCGCCATCCCAGGTCGCGCACGCGCTGTGCTTCGTTGAAATCCAGCAGCGCAAAACCATCGGCCCCGCGCATGCCTTCAAAGGCGCGTTCTATCCCGTGACCATAAGCGTTGGCTTTGACAACGGCCCAAACACGGGCATCGGGTGCCGCGCGGCGAAGGCGTTCCAGGTTGTTGCGAAAGGCTTGGGTGTGGATAGTGGCGAGTATGGGGCGGGGCATGGCAATACATTCCGGACAATGGCTTGCCCAGATTCTGACATCGCTGGGCGTGCTATAACCACGGCACGTTTGGATACATCCACAATAAAACCACGCACCAGTCACCTTGGTGCGCGTACACCCCACGCATGAAACGCGGCTTTTTTACCATCATGGCGGCGCAGTTCTTCAGCTCGCTGGCAGACAACGCCTTGTTCGTCGGAGCAGTGCAATTGTTGCGCAACAGTGGCGATGCCGAGTGGCAGCAAGCTGCCTTGACTCCCATTTTTGCGCTGTTTTATGTGCTGTTGGCTCCATTTGTGGGCGCGTTCGCTGATGCGCTACCCAAAGGGCGGGTCATGCTGTACAGCAATTCGATCAAAATTGTGGGCTGCGTGATGATGCTGTTCGGCACCCATCCACTGTTCTCATACGCCATTGTGGGTCTGGGCGCTGCTGCGTATTCACCCGCCAAATATGGCATATTGACCGAATTGCTTCCGCCGTCGCAATTGGTAAAGGCCAATGGCTGGATCGAAGGCTTAACCATTGCCTCCATCATTCTGGGTGTTTTGCTAGGTGGTCAATTGTTGGGAAAATCGGTATCTAGTTACCTGTTGTCCTTCGACCTGCCTCTGGTGGATACAGGCATTTCTACTCCACCCGAAGCGGCGATCAGCGTACTGATTTTGGTTTACGTATTGGCGGCATGGTTTAACACCCGCATCCCTGAGACTGGGGTGCCCATGCGGCCTTTGCCCAAGCACCTGATCAGCCTGTTGCCCGACTTCTGGACTTGCAACCTGCGGCTGTGGCGTGACCGCCTGGGTCAGATCACGCTGAGCACCACTACGTTGTTCTGGGGTGTCAGCAACAACCTCAAATTCATTGTGCTGGCCTGGGCCGCCGCAATATTGGGCTTTTCTGTGACCCAGGCCTCTGCACTGGTTGGCGTGGTGGCCATTGGCACTGCGGTTGGCGCAGTATTGGCTTCGATGCGTATGCGTTTGGACCAGGCCACGATGGTCTTGCCGTTGGGTATTGGAATGGGCGTTTTGGTCATTCTGCTGAACTTCATCACCAATGTCTGGGTGGCAGCGCCTTTCTTGATTTTGCTGGGCGGCTTGGGGGGCTTTTTGGTCGTACCCATGAATGCACTGCTGCAACACCGGGGTCACAACCTGATGGGGTCGGGGCGCTCCATTGCTGTGCAAAACTTCAATGAGCAGGCCTGCGTTTTGGGGCTTGGCGCGTTTTACAGCCTTTCCACGGGCATGGGCCTGTCGTTGTTCGGTGCGATTGCAGTCTTTGGGTTAGTGACCGGCGGGTTTATGTGGCTGATCAAGCGCTGGCACGAGCGCAATTGCCGCGAACACCCAGCGGATATCGCCAACCTGCTGGAAATAGCCCGTCGCGACAACACGCATGGCTGAGTTTCACCACCCCGCTTGCCATTGCGTGTGCTGTACTGCTTCCAAAGGTGGCGCGTTTCAGTTTGGGGCAGCCCTGCGCTGAAACCATTGGCTCTGCGTATGCCACTCGGTGTGCTAGCCGCGGGAGGGCTATTGCTCAATGCTTTCACCTGGGGTGTTTCCTGGTGGCCGTTTCGGCAGTTGCAAGAATTGGGTGTACACCCCTTGTGGGTCACGGCGCTGATCTACCTGTTGGCTTCTGTTTGCCTTGCCATTGCGCGACCCTCAGCTTGGCGCGGCGTGGCGAAAAATCCTGGTATGTGGTTGTTGATGTTGTCCTCCGGGCTGACAAATGTGGGTTTCAATTGGGCAGTCACGGTGGGTGATGTGGTGCGTGTTGTACTGCTGTTTTATTTGATGCCCGCATGGACTGTGCTGCTGGCTTGGCCTATTCTGGGTGAGAAACCCAGTGCTGGCTCGCTGGCCCGTCTGGTATTGGCCTTGGTGGGCGTGGTCGTTGTTCTGAAGACGCCCGAATCAGCATGGCCCTGGCCCGAAACCATGGCAGATGGCTTGGCATTGCTGGGTGGTTTTAGTTTTGCGTTGACCAATGTGATGCTGTCGCGCCTGCGTAAGGCACCTTCAGACGCCAGTATGCTGGCCATGTTTGGCGGTGGCGCGCTCATGGCCAGCTTGACGGCTTGGGGCGGAATGCAATGGGGTACGGTAGGCGCCCTGCCTGTGGTGGCGCCACAATGGCTGGCGTGGTTGGCGGGCTTGAGTTTCTTCGTGTTGGTTGGAAATCTGGGCTTGCAATATGGTGCCAAACGCTTGAGCGCTAGCACGACCTCTACCATCATGTTGACGGAAGTGGTGTTCGCTAGTGCCTCTGCGGTGCTGCTGGGTGCGGGAACCTTGAGCGGCCGCGTCTTGTTTGGCGGGGCCCTGATTCTGCTGGCCGCGTTGCTATCAACTGTTTCCTTCGGGCCCCAATCCACTGGCGTTCACGGTTGACTCGCCAACCATGGTTTCGGTGTTCAGTGGGTCCTCCCATTGCACGCGGTCGCGCCCTTGCTTTTTGGCCACGTACAGCGCTTGATCGGCAGCTGAATACAAAGCCTCCAATGTCGTGTGCTGTTGCGGGCCAAGACCAGTGACACCAAAACTGGCCGTAATCAGCACTGCGCGATCGGCCAGTTGCAACGGACATTCGCGCAACGCTAGCCGCAACTTTTCCGCCAGTGCCAATGCACCGGCGCGGTCGGTATCGGGTGTCAGCACGATGAACTCTTCACCACCCATGCGTGCCACGGTGTCAGTACTGCGCACATTGGCTAACAAGCGGGAAGCAACCTCTTGCAACACCTGGTCGCCAACAGGGTGACCCCACTGGTCATTGACCTGTTTGAAGAAATCCAGGTCGACCATCAGCACACCTACGCTGCTGGGAATCCGCAATGTACGCGTCAGCTCTTGTGCAGCCAGTGCCATGAACTTGCGACGGTTGTAGAGTCCGGTGAGGGTATCGCGTTCTGCCAGGGTTTCCAACTCCAATTGCTTGTGCAAAAGAGCTTCGTTGCTAAGTAACAGTTTTCGGCCTAGCAGCACAGTACGCGTGTACTGGTGCCACAT